>CAKSWL010000296.1 GCA_934511335.1 uncultured Cloacibacillus sp.
GTCCATCGGGATGCCGAGGGCCTGCATCTGGCGTTCGGACCAGTCGCGCCTCTTCGCGTCATAGCCGATGAGCCAGCCCGACATCGTCGCCCAGTCCAGAAAGGCCTCTTTGGCGGTCAGCCCCGCAAGCGTGCCGAGGACGAAGGGACCGTTGTTGACGACCTTTACGGCATTCTCACGAAAACCGGTATATTGGCTGAGGAACCAGCGCAGGATCATCGGCGGCATGAATTCGTCGACGATGGCGTTTCCGCTCTCCTCGACCCAGAGCGGCTCGACGTTTTCGCGCACCCATTTCGCCTCTATGCTCGCGCGGTTGTCGAGATAGGGGACGAAGGGCGTCACCGGATGCCAGTTGTCGTCGATGCCGACGATGCCGCAGATAATGCCGCTTGCCGAGATCGCGCGGATTTCGGCGGGGTTGACGCCCGATTTGGCCAGACATTCGCGCACGCCCTCACGGACGTTGTCCACGAAACATCCGGCGTCCATCTCGGCCCAGCCGGGACGCGGGTAGGATATCTTATTTTCTCTGTAGGCCTCGGCGACGCGGGTGGAATCTATGCTGTAGAGCGCCGTCTTGGTCCCCATCGTGCCGCAGTCGAAAGCGATGTAATATTTTCCCATGGCGGCTATGCCTCGCGCGGTCTGAGGAGCGCCCTCATGTCTATCGGCGTCCATTCCTGGCGGCCGGGGATTTTGAACCACAGCTCGTACCGTTCAGGTACGGCGACCAGCTGATAGAGGGTCAGGTCCGTCGTCGCGCCCAGCTCCTCGATCTTGGAATCCATAATGTCCATCATCACCTTTTCGTTGATCGTCCCTTTAAAATGTTTGGCGAGAGTGAGAAGGTTCTGGCGGCGCGTGCGCGTCATCCAGTAAGTCTTGTCGTCGGGGCGCGGCAGCCCCCAGGAAAACTCTGTAAAATGGTTCGTCAGCACCGTAAGGCCGGGACGCGAGTGTGATTCGCGGCGTTTGACCTCGAAGACCGGCCACTCAAAGCAACGGGCGGTCTGTCCGTCCGCCGCGCCGACGATATAGGCAAAATTTGCTTTAGTGGTCTGGAAGCAGCTCTCGATCTCGTCGAGAGTCGAGCAGTCGAGCAGGAAGCTGAAGAGCTCCACCACCGCTGGGACGCGGCTGTCGTACCAGAGCGCGCCGCCGGAGGGCATGCCGTTGTTTAACTCGAGGAAAATGCCCTTTTCGTTCATTCCGTTGACGGCGTATATCTCGCCGGCGTAGCCGACCGTCGCCGCAGAGAGAGAGCCGTCGCCGGGATGGAAGCAGGCGAGGAGGATATCGTCGTCAAATTCCTTGAACCAGGGGAGGTAGTCATAGTTCCTTCCGTAAACGAGGGGGCCTTCCGCATAATCGCCCCAGACCGCGATGCCGGAGCATTGCTGCGGCATGAGGGTCATCGCGGCGATGACTTCAAGGGCGTTGACGAGCTTGAGCTCTTCAAGCGTCAGGCCGGAGCTTTCGCTCATCCCGCGCAAAACCTCTTTGAATTTATAGGGATAATTCGCGAAGAACTTTTCCGCCTGCTGTTTGAGGCCCTGAGGGTCGGCCGCCTCCGCCAGAATCCGGCCGCATATGGCCCGTTCGTATATATCGCGGAGCTCAGCCGACATGAGCGCGCCGTACTGGCGTCCCATCTCACGCCAAGTGCCGCGCAGGTCGATAATATTCAGTTTGCCGCTCTTTATCTTTGAGCCCTTTTCAAAAGTTTCCATAAGTCAGCCTCCCATCGTTGCCTCTCATGATATATTATACACTGGTAGAGTTCCAAGGGAACAGCCGATTCCCGGGGCCGCCGGACGGCGGGAAAGGCCGCACGGCCTGCCCTTTGCGAGTTCCCTATCTATTAATTATCACAATAACGGGGTGTTTTTGATGACAGGAGGCCTGGCTCCCGAGGAAATAAAAAAATATATCGACGAAAACGAGACGAAGCTGAGGCAATATGTTTCTCTGCTGATAAAGGCTAATGAACTGGCGCGGCTCACGGGGCCGTCGGACGAAGATACCCTCTGGAACGCCCATGTCGCCGACTGCGCCTTTGCGCTGCCGCTGCTTCCCGAGCGCGGGCGCGTGATCGACGTCGGTACCGGCGGCGGCCTTCCCGGGATCGTCTGGGCGATCTGCCGGCCAAAGCTGCAGGTCACGCTGCTTGACAGTATCACGCGCAAGTGCGCGCAGGTGGAAAGGATGGCGTCGCTGATGGGACTTACGAACGTCTCCGTTGTCTGCGCCCGCTCCGAAGATTACGCGAAAAAGAATTTAGGCCGGTTCGACGTCGCGGCGGCGCGCGCCGTCTGCGCCGCCGGCATCCTTGCGGAGTATCTCGCCCCGTTTGTAAAAATGAATGGACGGCTCATCGCCTTCAAGGGGCCGAAGGTACAGGAAGAGCTGGAGACTGTGGGCGATAAATGGAAATATCTCGGCCTGTCGTCGCCGTATCTGGCATCATACGAGCTTGGCGAAATGAAGCGGTACTTCGCCGTATGGAACAAGATCGGGCCGCTCCCCAAAGGAGTGCCCCGCAGGCCAGGGATGGCCGAGAAGTTTCCTTGGTACGGTTAAATCGTCGTTTAGACGCACCGTATGCGTCATAAC
>CAKSWL010000297.1 GCA_934511335.1 uncultured Cloacibacillus sp.
CGGCATTACGAGAAGATATTTTACATGATATCACGCGTTTGTCAAGATACAGAAAACGTTGGCCCGGAACGCCTCAGTGTTGATGTTTCTGCAATATACAATTTCATCGCAAGGACAGAGAGCGGCAGATCACCCGATAAAAAAGCCTTCGTATGCGTGAACTTCCTAAACGCCGGTATCGCATAGTCTCCGGAATGATCGATTTCTGGGAGGAAATGGGGGTGCTGGACGCAGAGGCGGTAAAAAAGCTTCGAGACGGCATCGCTCCCACGCTTTTTGATTGGCGGCGGGGGAGGTGCCGTCTGCCGGCGGCAGCGCTGTGCCGCGTCTTCGTGAGGATTACGGCGCTGACAAGGGGCAAGTGGGTGATAGCTCTCATGCTCTGGCCATTCGGCGGCAAAGCGATCGTCAACAGTCCCATTTTCGCGGCAACGGCGCTTTATTTCCGGGGGCGGTAAACGCCGGACGCTGTATCCCGCCGATAAGGCCTTTACCAACGAGGCGGTGATCTTTCCGGGCGTCCTTTCGGCCGCCGCTTCGATAACGCGGCTCGGATGGGCGCTCGACGACGGCAGCGGACACTTCTCGCTGCCTCTGGGACTGGCGGCGGCGGGCTGCGGCCTGGCGGCACTCGCCTGGATTTCATCTTGGTATGGATATTCGCGCTCTTTTCGCTGGGCAGCTGCCTCGGGGGGAGGACGGCTATGTTTCAGCCTGGGGCGCCTACTGGCTCGGGGACAATTATCCAGCTCGTTTCACGCTCTTTGGCGCCGTCCTTGCGGCGCTGTCGAGGCAGGTGGGAGGAGGCGGAAGCTTTGCCAAATTTCAGCGCGGCACGCTGAGCGCCGGGCCGCCTTTTTCTCTTTGTGAGCCTGTGGGTGATGTCGATTTTCGGCAATTACGGCGATCTGAATTCATGGTAGCGCGTGCGCCGGATAGAGCTTTTTCATTAAGCGGTCCTTTTCGCCGCGGCGGCCGGCGTTTCCCCGTGGCAGGGAATCAAACGCGGCGACACCATACTCCGCGGCTATGGACTGTCTTTCCTCGGGATAAACATTTACACGTGTTTTTTCGAGACCCTCTGGGACGGCATGGACAAGGGGCTTTTTTCCAGATATTGGGAGGCAGCCTCTCTTCCTCGGCTCAAAGGATCTGGAATATAAAGAAATACCGGAATTTGCCGAAAGGCAATGACACGGATTGCCGGAAAAGGCAACACAAAAACAGGCCGCCCTGATGGGCGGCCTTATTTTTTAAGAAGTGGTGGTAGGAGCTAGGTTCGAACTAGCGTAGGCTCACGCCGACAGATTTACAGTCTGTTGCCTTTGACCGCTCGGCCATCCTACCACGAAAGTGAGCCGCTTAACGCTACATCACGAAAAGACATTTTACAGGATATCATGCTTTTGTCAACCCGCGCGACGCGATCCCACACACAGGAAGGTTACGTTTTACGCCATGGTGATTACGGTGCCGGCGCCGTTTTCAAGCGCGTCTATGGCCTTCGCAAGCGAGGTGATGATCGCCTTTTTGCCGGGGAAGCGGCGCGCAAATTTGATGGCCGCCATCACCTTCGGTTCCATGCTTCCAGAACCGAACTGCCCCTCTTCCATGTACTTGATGGCTTCGGCGACGGTGATGTGCGAAAGCGCCCGCTGGTCGGGCTTGCCGAAGTTGACATAGACGTTTTCTACCTCTGTGAGGATGAGAAGGATGTCGGTCTCCATATCTTCCGCGAGACGCTCGGCCGCGAGGTCCTTGTCGATGACCGCCGCGACACCGGAGAGCGAACCGTCCATGTTCTCGATCACAGGGATTCCGCCGCCGCCGGCCGTTATGACGATCGTCGAATCCCAGAGGTGCTTGACGGAATCAAGTTCGACGATCCGCTTCGGCTTCGGCGAGGGAACGACGCGGCGCCAGCCGCGGCCGGAATCTTCCTTCATCGTCCAGCCCTTCTCTTTGGAGACCCTCTCTGCCTCTTCGGCGCTGTAGAAACGCCCGATCGGCTTCGTCGGTTTTTCAAAGGCTGGGTCGCTCTCGTCTACGATGACCTGCGTCACGAGCGTAACGACGGGAACGTTGCGGTTCCGGTTGCGGAGCGCGTCGCGGAGGCTCTGCTGAATCTGATAGCCGATGTAACCCTCGGTCATCGCGCCGCAGCAGTCGAAGGGGATCGCGGGGAGCTGGTCGGGCTGAGAGGCCGCCGCAATCTCCTGCTGGAGTACAAGACGGCCGACCTGCGGCCCGTTTCCGTGAACGACCGCCATCTCATAGCCGCTGCAGCTGATATCGGCCAGGTTCTCGCAGGTCCTTTTAACGACTTTGAGCTGCTCCTCCGCCGTCGGCGGGGTGCCGGCTTCCATAAGCGCGTTGCCGCCCAGGGCGACTACTACCTTAGTTGCTTTCGATGGATTGTCGTTTGCGGTGATCGAATGCGGGATCATTGTTATCGTGCACTCCTTCATAACAAAAATTTTTAGTTTGGATAAATAATTTTCTGTCCCTATATTATAAACCCAAACCTATAAAAAGTTCAATATCCCAATTTTGCGAAGGGGATTTTTTCGGCAATTTTGCCGCACATCAATATAAGC
>CAKSWL010000298.1 GCA_934511335.1 uncultured Cloacibacillus sp.
TTATTGTGCTGTGACTTTGCTGCCGGACGAGAGGCGAAGATTTTGTTTTGCCAGGGAGGAGCGAATTAAAAATGTTGCTTGAGATCTTGACCGACGCGGTGCGCGAGTTTGCGGCGGGCCCCGCCAATCACGTCGCGGCGGAGGACGCTCTGCGTCCCGAGCTGGCGGGGCTGCGGATATATGACGAACCGCTGCTTGGCGCGGCGGCGGCGGAAGACCCGCTCTTTGCGGAACTGCGCCGTCCGGAGGTGCTGCACCCCGAGGCGATGCTTCCCGAAGATTGGCTTTTCGGCGCCCGCTCCGTACTCTCCTTCTTCCTTCCCTTTACGGAGACGGTGAGGAGCACAAACTGTATCGACCCCGGAGCCTCCTCCGACGAGTGGCTCCATGCGCGTATCGAGGGACAGATGGCGATCGCCGCGCTTGGCGAGTCTCTGTGTGCCGTTTTTGAAAAAGAGGGATATTCGGCGGTTTTCCCTACCGCCGACCGCCGGTTTCGGATGCTCGCTCCCTATACCTCCAACTGGTCGGAACGCCACGCCGCCCACATCTGCGGCCTCGGCACCTTCGGACTCTCGAAGGGGCTGATCACCGCGAAGGGGATCGCGGGACGCTTTGGCAGCATCATCACCGACGCCGTGCTGCCAGTGACGGAGCGGAAATACTCCGCCCCGTATGATTACTGCACCATGTGCGGCGCCTGTCAGCGGCGCTGCCCCGCCGGGGCGATAGACGGATCGAAGGGCGTCGCCTTCGGCAAAGACCAGGACCTCTGCGCCGCCTTCGTCAAGGCTTCGACGCGCCCGCCGCACGGCCCGCACGGCCAGGTCCGCTACGGCTGCGGCAAGTGCCAGGTAAACGTCCCCTGCGAGAGCGGGATACCGCGGGCGCGGCGCAGTTGACAAACGGCCGTCGCCGATGCGAAAGGAAGGATCTGGATGAACGAAAAATTTGAATTTATGATCGTCGTCGATATGCAGAACGATTTTGTAAGCGGCAGTCTCGGCAGCGAGATGGCCCTCGCAATCGTGCCGCATGTCGCCGCCGCCGTGGAACGCTTCCTTGCGGAGGGCGGCGCGCGGAGGCTAGTCTTCACGAAAGATACCCATGAAGACGATTATCTGGAGACTAACGAGGGACGCCGCCTCCCCGTGCCGCACTGCCTTCGGGGCACCTGGGGCTGCGAGATCATCCCCGAGCTTGCCTGCTATGCTTCGCGCGAGGACGTGAGCGCCGTGGAAAAACCGGCCTTTGGCAGCGTCGAGCTTCCGGGGCTCGTCCGCGCGGCGATAGCCCGGCATGAGCGGGAGCACGGCCCCCTCGCCGAGGGGGATATCACCTTTCATCTCATGGGACTCTGCACCGACATCTGCGTCGTCAGCAACGCACTGCTGCTCAAGGCGCATTTTCCCGAGGCCGCCTTTAAGGTCGATTCCCGCGGCTGCGCCGGTGTGACGCAAAAGAGCCACGAGGCGGCGCTGGAGACGATGCGGATGTGCCAGATAGAAATTATTTAAGAGGCCGCTCACATGGCTGTTCGCCCTAAAATGCTCTGACGCGGGGTGCTTGACGCGGCTGCAGCCAGCGCGTAGGCTTCTTAAGTGGGAGCGGAGGACGGAGGGCGATTGATTCGCCGTTTTCCTGCTTGCGCGCCGCCTCAGCCGCGCCGGATCTTATGCCGCGGGGCAGGAGGCGGCTTCTCTGCCGCGCTCCCGTTCGCCGCCGGCGCGGGCCGCCGGCGCTTTGAGGGCGCGCAGCGCGTTCGCCACGGCGATAAGCGCCACGCCGACGTCGGCAAAGATCGCAAACCAGACGGAGGCGTCGGCGAAGATCGCCAGCAGCATCACCGCGGCCTTGAAGCCGAGGGCCAGGGCGATGTTCTCCCAGACTATCCATTTCGTCTTGACGGCGATCCTGATCGCCGTTGCGATCTTGTCGATCTCGTCGGTCATGATCACTGCGTCCGCCGCCTCTATCGCCGCGTCCGCGCCGATGCCGCCCATCGCGATGCCGATGTCGGCGCGGGTGAGGACGGGAGCGTCGTTGATGCCGTCGCCGACGAAGGCGGTCTTCTTCTTTTCGCCCGCCATCAGCCTTTCCAGCTCCGCCGTCTTATCCTGCGGCAGCAGCTCCGCGCGGAAATCGTCTATCCCCGCCGCCGCCGCCGTCTCCTTCGCGATCGCCGCGTTGTCGCCGGTCAACATCACGAGGCGTGGCACGCCCGCCGCGCGCAGCTCGTCCATCGCCGCGCGTACGCCCGGCTTTAGTTCGTCCGCGATCAGCAGCGTGCCGAGATATGTGCCGTTTAGCGCGACATGCACCGTGGATTCGGCGTATTCCGCGAGCCCCTCGATGCCGATGCTCTTCATGAGCCTGGCGTTTCCGGCGCAGAGGATCCCCTCCTTGACGCGGGCCTCGACGCCCATGCCCGCGAGTTCCCGCACCGCCGCCCTCTCTTGCGGCGCGCCGCCGTGGGCCGCCATGATGGATTTGGCGATAGGATGGCTGGACTGCGCCTCGGCGAGCGCCGCTAAGCGAAGCAGTTCGTCCTGCGGCACGCCAGGCGCTGGCAGCAGCTTCGTGACCTTGAAGG
>CAKSWL010000299.1 GCA_934511335.1 uncultured Cloacibacillus sp.
CCTCTTCCTCGAAGTCGAGGAAGACCTCGCGCGCCGCGTCTTCCAGCGTCAGCGTCATTTCAGGCATCGCCAGCAGCCTCGCCAGCGCTTTTTGATAGGCCAGCTTCGCGCTCATCGGGATAGAGGGTTTGTGGCGAACGAATGCGTCCGGCGGCTCAGGCGAACAGACCAGAAACCGCCCCAGAAAGCCCTTGCCCGCCATCCGACCGTTCGCCAGCACGTTTTCCAGAACGACCGGCTGGGTGAGCGCCAGCACGCTGACGGCCGCGTTTTCCGCGAAGAGAGACCCGCTGCGCCGCCGGAGTTCCACCGACGAGCCGCCCGAATAGCCTTGCAGCCACGGGGATAGATCGGGGATTTCCTGATAGCGTCCCTGCAGCATGTCAAACAAATCGCCCTCGTCGTCGAGCTGTGCCACCGCGCCGCGGTTCTCGCTCATCAGTTGGACGAAGGCCTCCGGCGTGGTGTTGCCGCGAACGAACCGCCCGACCTCGAATATCTGTTCCTGCTCGGCCAGTTCCTGCACCGCAAGGCGCACGGCTTCCTTATCGCCCTTCTTAATAGCCTTGGCCTTCTCCGCCTCGAGCATCGCGCGCTGTGCACTGCTCTGTTCGACCTGAACGCGCCGCGCGCCATTCTGGGTGGTCTGCCAATCAAAGAGAGGATTTGCCAAGTGCTTAAAGCAGGGCGTTTTGCCTTCACCCGGCTTCGCCACAACCAGCAGGAACGCCCAGCCCGGCTCCTTCCAGTCCGGCTTGAGCTGGACGAAAACCCGTCCCGTGATGCAGGCCGAACCCGCGCCCAGACCGACAACCGCCGCCAGCTCCCGCGACGCGCCCACGGAATCCGCCACGGCGGCCACCATATCCCGCAGCGCAGGCGGCAGAAGCGACAGGTCAAGCGCCGGAGGCGTGGGGCTTCTCGGCAGGCCGCCCCAAGGCCTCGGCGCTTGCGTCAGCGCGGCTTGTCCGGCCGGCTCACGCGCCAGCGCATCCCAAGAATCGTCCATCGGCAGGTTTCCTTTCGTCATTCAGCATCGCCACCAGATCACGGGGCGACGCATTTTCCAGAGTGTCCAGCGTCCGCGCGGCCTTCTCCCGCGCCGAAACAGCATCCCATAAGGCCGCGTCGTCGGTCGTGTGTCCCTCCAGCAGGGCATTGTTTGTATGCAGCGCGCGGCAGGCTGCGTCCCAGCGCGCATTCCGCCAATTCTCGCATTTTCGCCGCAGCTCCTCGCCAGCAGACCGCACAGGGGCAAAGGTCAATTCGTCCTTGCCGACTGCCCGCAGCGCGTCTTTGATAGAGACGTTGTAAAGCTGCTGATACAGCGCCGCCGCGTCCCCGCCGCGATGGCACGAGAAACAGTACCAACCGCGCCCGTCAGGATAAATGGCGAAGCTCGGCGTTCGCTCGGCATGGAACGGACATCGCGCCCAATGCTTTCCGCCGCGCGGGTGCAGCTCAAGCCCGGCAAAACGGGCGACCTCCAGCGCGTCAAGCATCGGCGCGCCCCTCCAGAAATGCCGTGACGGCGACCTTTGGAATAATGATGCGCCGTTGACCAATTCGGATGGCGCGGAGCCGCCCGTCTCGAATGAGCTTGTCTAAGGTGGGCAAACTGACGTTAATCGCCTGCGCAGCCTCGCGCCGGTTATAGGTTTCGCTGAAATTACTCATGTTTTTTCCTCCTTTGCGCTTGCGCGCTGTGCTTTTTCATGTTAATATCATACTAGCATGATATATAGAAGAAGTCTAGCAAAAAAAGACGAAAAATCATAAAATCTACAAATATTCCACTCTCACTAAAATATATGATAACATCTTAAAGAATACTTTAATGCCGTCTACAATTTTTCCACACAAGGGGGATGCTCTATGATCGAAAATATTCTGCCGATTCGATTAAAGGCGATTCGGAACGCCGCCGGACTGTCTCAGCGGGAAATGGCCGAGCGCGTCGGCGTGTCTAACAAGGTGCTGTCCTTCTATGAGCAGGGCAGAAATACGCCTGACGCGGCTTTCATTGCGCGCTTTGCCGAGGTCAATCAATGCAGCGCGGATTATCTGCTCGGCCTGTCCGATGTGAAGACGCAGAAAACCGATGTGCGCGCGATTTGCCGCCAAACCGGCCTGAGCGAAAAAGCCGTGCAGAAAATCAGCGCGTGTTGCGCACGGCGCTATCTGAATCGGCTGCTGGAGGAGGATAACTTCTATGCGCTCGCAAACACGCTTGAAAGCCTGCATATGGCTAACCGCCGCCTGCCCTTTTTTGATGTAGATCATTTTATGCAGACGGAGGAAGCTGTAAAGGCGCAATTCGGGCAGGAATACGATTTGCTTTCCCCTACCGACAGGGTGGATATGCTTCGATACGACATCACATATACAGGAAACGAGCTTTTGAATCATTTAATGGAGGAGGCCAAGCGAAATGGGCAAAAGGGCAAATAACGAGGGCAGCGTCTATCAGCGCGCGGATGGGCGCTGGTGCGCCGCCTATCAGGTGAACGGCAAGCGCAAGTATGTTTACGGCCAAACGCAGAGCGACGCGCTGGCCAAGCTC
>CAKSWL010000300.1 GCA_934511335.1 uncultured Cloacibacillus sp.
GCGTCGCGCAGCGCGGCGCGCAGCAGCACGAGCACGAGCTGCGCCGTGCGGACATGACCGGCGGCGCAAATGGAGGCGATCAGCCGCTGCACATCGGCGGCGGCCAGCGCGGCCAGATCGAGACCGCCGAGGGCGGGCGCGATGTAGCGCGCGATCAGATCGCGATAGCTTTCAACGGTGCGCGCGGCCAGCGCGCAAGAACGGAGCGAGACCCAGTCGGAGAGCCATTCGTTGACAAACACACACTTCACCTCCAGAACTGTATGGAGGTATTATAACGCATGAATTTGGCGACTGTAAAGAAAATCACCCCTTTCCCCCAAACCCCCGTAACCCCTGAGAACGAGAAACAAGAACAAGAAGCAAGCACTAGTAGTACTACTACGCGCGCGCGCGCACGCGAGGGCGCGGAGCTGCGCGTCTGGATGGACGACATAGCGCGGTATTATCGCGACACGCTCGGATGCGTCATGCCGCCGATGGCCAAGCGCGATGTAGAGGCGGCGATCGAGGCGGGACTCGAGCCGCAGCTCGTCATTATCGCACTCGACGAAACGGCGCTTGCGCCGAGGCCGTCGTGGGCATATGCGCGGGCGATATTGCGCCGCCTCCTGCGCGAGGGCGTGTACGACGAGCAGGCGTACAATCGGCGACAGGCGCGGTTCAAAGCGCGTAAAAGCGACGATTTGCCGTTCTAAAGCGTCAAAAAACGCGCAAAAAAGCCATTGCGAAAAGAACGAATGTTTGCTAAAATAGGACAAAAGGAGGTGAAAAGATGGACGGGAGCGAAAAGTGCCGATGTGGGGACACGGTGAAGGCGGCGGAGAAGCCGACGATGCTGAGCTGGAGCGAGCTTTGGGTGCTTGAGCGCCAGATGCGCCAGCGCGGGCGCATGGAGGCCGCGCTTGCAAGCGCGATTAACATCATCGCGACGCTGTATTATGCGATGCTGAACGACAGCCAGCAGGACATGATCGCGAAGATCCAGAACGACCCGGTGATCGTGCAGGATATCCGCCGCCTCGAGGGGATGTGTCTGTAGGCTGGGAGAGTCAGCCGCGGGACGCGGCGACCGGCCAGTGGATCCTCCGCCGCGGCGGCGCGAAGCGCGGCCGCACAGTGAAAATCCGTCTGACGCAGGCGGAGGAGGCGACGATACGGACATTGGCCGACGCGTCCGGCCAGACGATAACGGCGTACATAGTCGGCAAGTGCTGCGCGCGTCCGGCAGCGCCGGCAGCGCAGCCAGAGAGCATATTTGCCAGACATCGCGCCGAGCTGGTGCGCCGCAACAGGCGGAGACGGTAGCGGGTCAAGGCCGCGAAGCGCCGCGCAGCGGGCAGCCTTGACGCGCGGTGTCTATGCCGCGAAGCGATACTGTAACAGGGGTCTGTGGCCACATGTGGCCACAGACCCTTGTTTGCCGTCTCCGTCGTCCCCCGGGCGGGGCAGGCGGCATGCGGGCGGGGAGGCAGCAACGCAGGCGCAGGCGCCGGAGCGGAGGGCGAGGACCGCCGGACGCGGGGCGGGGCTGCCCGCCGGCGTGTCACGGTCCGCCGTGCGGGCGCCGCGACACACGGACAAGGCCGCAGACCGACCGACAAGCCGGAGCCGGGGCCCACTGCCAGGGCTTCGCGGGCGGGACGCACCAAGGCCGGAGCGGGGGCGCGTTTCTGGTCGACAAACTCAGCGCGCCGCAGCGCGCAACCCCGTACTCGTTTGAGCGGGGACGGAGGCCGGGGGCGGGACGTACCGGCATTTGTCGGGCGCGCACAATATGTTCCCTTTTCCCGCCCGCAATAACCCCAGCAAAAAAGCCGTCCCTCAAAGGGCGGGCGGGAAAAGGGGACCTCCGCCGGAGGCGTTATCTTGCGGGAACGCAAGGGTAGCCGCCGCAGCGGCGTGCACAACTATTCGCAAATGTGTCACCTTTTACGAATAGTTGGGTGACCCGTCTCCGGCCGAAGCCGGAGCGGGCACAGAGCCCAACTATTTGTAAAAGACGACTTTTGCGAATAGTTGATGGCTCCAACATTCAGCGAAGCGTACGCGGAGAAGCGCGCCTCGAGCGCCGGCATTTGCGGGCGGGACGTACCAAGGCAGGAGCGGGGAAGTTTGCTCTTGACTTGTGCATTGCACTATGGTATGATATCCGTCGAGGTGATGAGTGTGTACAAACAGCGTGGTACTCCGAACGTAACGCTGCGCCTTTCCCCCGAGGTGCGGCATCAGATCGATGAAGTCGCGAGAGAGGAGGGAAAAACCATGGCGGATATCATCCGCGAGGCCATCAAGGCGTATCTCAAGGAAAAACAAAACAGACTCAGCAGCGACTGAGTCTGTTTCGCGCATGAATTTCGCGATTTCTCATCGAGACCCCCATCTCGATGGGAAAGTGCGCCTTCAGGGACTCGAACCCTGGACACCCTGATTAAGAGTCAGGTGCTCTACCAGCTGAGCTAAAGGCGCATATGGAGCGGTAGACGAGACTCGGACTCGCGACCTCCACCTTGGCAAGGTGGCGCTCTACCAACTGAGCTACTA
>CAKSWL010000301.1 GCA_934511335.1 uncultured Cloacibacillus sp.
CTATAAGCCTGGCGTATATCCTGCCTGCTCCAAAGAAGGCTGCAGAGCATATATTCAAGGTCGTCGGCGTGATCCTGATCGGGAGGAATAAAATCCGTTTCTTCCCGTTTCCGCCAGAGGCCCGGCTGCGTGTCCGGCTTTTGGCGCTTGCGCTCCTCAAGCAGCCCCCGCACCTCATGGGGAAATATGCCGAGGATATTTCCCAAATCTTCAAAATAAGGCGTCACGTCGAATATTGAAAGCGACGATAACCCCTCGATAAGATCCCGCCGCGCCTCCGGCGCGCGCGCCTGGTCTTTGAGGGCGCCGCGCCTCAGCTGCGCGTGAAAAAGCGGCAATGGCAGGGCCGTATCGATAGATTTTTCAAAAAGCTCGGGGCCGCCCGGCTGCATCAGTATCTCGTCAGGGTCTTTCCCCCCCTGCCAGATGACGCGCTTCGCCGCGACTCCCTCCGCGTGCAGCGTGTACATGGCGCGCAGAGCCGCCTCCTGCCCCGCGGAATCTGAATCATAGCAGATATAGCACATTCCTGTCATGCGTTTTATCAGCGAAGCCTGCTCCTGAGTAAGCGCCGTACCCAGGGAGGCCACAGTATTTGTATATCCAAAAAGGTGTGCGCGTATCGCGTCAAAGTATCCCTCGACAAGTATCGCGTGCCCTTTAGCGTTCATCGAACCCTTCGCCTTGTCCAGCAGGTAGAGGTTGTGTCTCTTGTTGAAGAGCCTTCTCTCCGGGCTGTTAAGGTATTTCGCGCCTTCACCGTCAAGTATCCGGCCACCAAAGCCGATCAGGCGTCCGGTGATATTATATATCGGAAAAATCACCCGTCCCCGGAAACGGTCGTAACACCCGCCCTCGCGCCCTTCGCTGGCGAGGCCGCTTTCCAGAATCTGGGCGGCGGAGAACCCTCTCTGCTGGAGCCGCCGTACCAGCTGGTCCCAGGAGCTAGGGGCCCACCCTATTTCAAAACGGCGGCATATCTCCGGCGAAAGAGAGCGTCTTTCAAGATACTTCCGCGCCGGCTCGCCGCCCGCGGCCGTCAATGATTCCATAAAAAACTCAAGCGCGGCGAGGTTTATGTCCCGGTTCACACGCTGCGCCGCAAAACTTTGCTGTCCACGCGACAGGGTGACGCCAGCCCTTTCGGCCAGCCTCTCAAGGGCCTCACGAAATTCCAGATGTTCGACTTCCATAATAAAGGAGAAGATGTCACCGCCCTTGCCGCAGCCAAAGCAGTGATAAGTCTGGCGCTCAGAAGAGACGCTGAAGGAGGGCGTCTTCTCATTATGGAACGGGCAGCACCCCCAGAATGTGCGCCCATTTCTCTTGAGCTTCACATATTCCGATACGAGTTCGACGATGTCGAGCCTTGATTTTACTTCACGGACATCGTCAGACGCCATAGACTGCCTCCTCTTCGCAAAAATCAAAACTTCCCCCATCCGCGCGTCCGTCGTTTTGACGGCCGCCCGCCGGTCCTGACGCGGCGACAGACACGCCGGGGGCTCATTAAGAAGACTAGAGGGAGAGTAACAGCTCTCCCTCTAGTTTATATTATCACAAGTTCAGCACTGTTTATTGCATTACAGGGCAAACAGAGGAGCGAGAACGGTGGCGACTACGGACATCAGCTTGATAAGGATGTTGAGGCTCGGTCCCGCCGTGTCTTTGAAGGGGTCGCCCACTGTGTCCCCTACCACCGCCGCCGCGTGAGGCGCCGTGCCTTTGCCGCCGAAGTGGCCTGATTCAATATACTTTTTCGCGTTGTCCCAGGCTCCTCCGGAGTTGGACATGAAGATCGCCATCATAACTCCCGTGACGATGGAGCCTCCAAGCATTCCGCCAAGGGCCGCCGCGCCGAGAAGGTATCCGACAAGGACCGGCGCCAGAACCGCCATGATTCCGGGCACTACCATCTCACGCAACGCCGCCGCCGTGGAGATGTCCACGCAACGCTCGTATTCGGGTTTGCCTGTGCCTTCCATAATCCCGGGGATATCTCTGAACTGACGGCGGACTTCTTCGATCATTTTTTCCGCCGCGCGGCTCACCGCCTGGATGGACAGCGCGCTGAATATGAAGGGCAGCAACCCGCCGACGAAGAGGCCGACCATAACATAGGGGTCTTTAAGGTCTATGGCTTTGAGGTTGGTAGCTTCCGCGAAGGCCACAAAAAGCGCCAGCGCCGTGAGAGCCGCGGAACCGATCGCCAGTCCTTTGCCGACCGCCGCCGTGGTGTTGCCTACCGCGTCGAGGTGGTCGGTGATTTCGCGCACTTCTTCGGGAAGTTCGGCCATTTCCGCGATGCCTCCCGCGTTATCCGCGATGGGGCCGTAAGCGTCCACGGAGAGGGCCATGCCGGTGATGGCGAGCATGCCGACCGCCGCGCAGGCGATTCCATAGAGACCGCCGAAGTAGACTCCCGCGATGATGGCGCAGCAGACGAGGATTACGGGAATGGCGGTGGATTTCATGCCGACGCCGAGACCGGCGAGGATGTTGGTCGCCGCGCCGGTCTCTGAGGC
>CAKSWL010000302.1 GCA_934511335.1 uncultured Cloacibacillus sp.
AAGGCTTGGAGCTGGAAGTGACGTTCAGCACCGACCTCGAGGTGACCGACGGCTGCGGCGGCCGGCTCGATGCCGGAAAAATCACGCTTCGGCGCGGCGGGCTGCTGTGCGCGCGGCGGCGGCGGAGCCGGCGCCTGAAAGCTCGCCGCGGTTCCGCCGGAGAGGAATAAATAGAGGGGATGCTCCTGCTTTCCGTCGGCTAAGACGACCTCTCCGTACTTTATCTTTTCAAGAGTATAGCCGTTCACATTCTGCCCTTTCAGAAAGAGATTCGTGCCGCCGGGGCCGGTGATCCACGCGCCGATGTCAGGCAGCGTTCCCTGAAGCGTCAGAGAATCGATCGCCGCCGTGCGCGTGGCCGCGCCCGTCTCCCCTTTTACTGGCAAGTCCGCCTTAAAGGGGTTCGCGGCCGTGAAATCTCCTATGCCGCCGCCTTTAGCGTTCGCGAACGACGGCGCGCGTCCGTTGACTCGCGAAGCGGCGGCCATATCAGCCTCAAGACGCAGGGAAAGCAGCGCGCCCTTTATCATCCAGCAGAGGAAGAGCCCTGCGAAGAGGCCGCAGACAAAGAGCGCCGGCGTCAGCATGCGCGAAGCGCCGGCCTTATCCGCCGCCCCCCGGCCCGCAAAAGGCGAACGGAGACAGGCGCAGAATTTTATCATCTGCTCATAAGAGCCGTCGTATTTCAGGCGCTCCGTGATTTTTTTCTTTATGGAGGCTGCCGCGCTCATCTTTCGATCCTCCATTCTCCGCCCTTGACCTTCGTCAGCGGCGCCATCCCCATCTTGCCAGCCATCTCGAGGGCCCGATCCAGCTCCGCCGGCACCTTTATCAGCATCTTCGCGCGCGTGAGCTTTCCCGTCTCGCGCGAGAGTTCCGCAAAGCCGGTGACGGCGGTCTTGCCGGTAAAGGCGATGTTTTCTATCATCAGGGACTGAGGCGTGAGCGAGATGTCCGCCGTGCCGCCGTTCCATTCAAAGGCCTGCCGCGTTACGGGAACGACGCTGCCGCGCCCAATCACAAGCCGGCAGCTCTTGGCCGGCGAAAAGAGCGAAGAAAGTATCGCGGGCGTGAGGGTGATCTCGACGGCGCTGAACCGAAATACCGGAAAATCGGCGTTCACTCCCCGATAGGTGAAGCTCTTTGAAAAGAGCCCCGAGACCTCCGAAGCGGCGGCGGTAAGAAAAATCCCATTTTCCGCCGCGACGCTCGCCGCCATCGAAGCCGCGCTCTCCGCCAGAGGCTGCCAGGGGAAGAAGATCAGCAGGCCGCACAACAGCCCGAGAAGGGTGAGCGCCGTATTGCGCAAAGCTTTCCTCATTGCCCCTCACCCTCTATCGTAAGCGTCACATTGATCAGCCGGCCGTCCTTCTGTCCCGCCAGCGCGCGAAGCTCGGCGGTCTTCACCGAAAGGCCGTTTCTCTGAATATCTTCCACAAGTTTGGTCAGCTCCTCGTGATAGAGCCGGTTGGCCTGAAGCACGAGCCCCGCGGACGAGGAGGCGAGCTGACTTACCTTGCTCTGAAGGCCGAGTTTGTCGATTATCTCCGAGACCGCCGAAAGCGGCTCTTTTCCGGAAACGGCGCTCTGCTGCGGATAAGACTTCACCGTGATCGCCGCGTTTAATATCCGCTCCGCGTCGCCCAGCCGCTCCTCGTTCTCCTTCATCGCGGAGAGCGCGGCGGAGAGCGCCAGCAGCGCGGCAAGCCAGATGGCCGCCGCGACCAGCACCACCTGCCGAAGCCGTTTAGCCTCGGGCATCGCGCGCAGTTCGTCAAACGAAATCATTTCTCGCGCCCTCCCTCCGTAAGATTGAGCGTGAAGCGCATGCCGCCGCCCGGTATCTGCTGCACGTCGCCGAGCTTGACGGCGAAGCCGTTCTTCGTAAGCGCGTCGCGCAGCTGCTGGATATTATCCGTCCGGGGGGCCTGCCCCTCTATCTCCGTGCGCTCGCGTCCGTAGCGGATCGCGTCGATCTTGACATCTGTCCCGGCGGGCAGCGCCTTCCAGGCCGCGGCGAAGTTCGCAAGCGTCCCTTCCAGCGTCAGCTGGACGCCGCCGCCCGTAAGGAGGCGCAGACGCTTTGTGATCGCCGCGAGCGGGCTGCGGCTGACCTCGCCCATCGCAAGCCGGTAAACTTCAGAGGGCGCGGCGGCGAAAGATTCCGCCATATATTTCTTTTGGATAAGCACAGCGAGCGAAAGAAGAAAAAATGCCGCTCCCGCCAGCGAGGCGATCCTGACGCCCCTGAAGGCGGTCTTGAAAAAGGCCTCGTAGCGCTCGGCCGCCGTGGCTCCCCTGTTGGACAAGTCCAGGTGCGCAAGCCCCGGCGCGGCGGCAAAGGTGGCGAGGGCGGCGCGCCGCAGTTCGCCGCGCGAGATATTTTCCGCGTAAAAGACGCGGACGTCCTCCGCCGCGATCTCTCTTCCGATCGAAGAGGCGTAACTGCGCATCCACTGCGCCAGCTCCTCCGCGCCGCCCTCGGAATCCGGGGAATAGCGGTAAAGCTGCGGCGTATA
>CAKSWL010000303.1 GCA_934511335.1 uncultured Cloacibacillus sp.
CCGCAAGGCGGCACGACGGATTACTCAAGTCCGCCGCTAGTGCGGCGCGCGTTTCGCCGCCGACGCGGTGGACCGCCGCCGTAAGGCGGCACGACGGATTACTCAAGTCCGCCGCTAGCGCGGCGCGCGTGGGCACGGCGTTATCCCCGCGCGAGCTTCACGGCGCTCACCTTGAAGCCCGGCGTCTCTGAGGTGGGGTCCCAGACTGCCGCCGTCAGCAGATTGGCGGGAGCCTCGGCGAAATGGAAGGGCAGAAAGACCATCCCCAGGGCCACCTTGTCCGTGATTCGCGCGCGGCCCGACACGGAGCCGCGCCGCGAGGCGACGGTCAAGGCCTCTCCCTCAGCGATCGGGAGCTTGGCTGCGTCGGCGGGGTTGATCTCGATATAAAGCTCTTTGAGGTGCAGCCCAGGCGCGCCGCGCCGCGTCATGCTCCCCGAGTGATAGTGGAAAAGGCTGCGTCCGGTCGTCGCGATGAAGGGATATTCCGCGTCGGGCCATTCGTGCGGCGCGCTCCACCCGCAAGGAGAGAAGGCCGCCTTGCCGCCTGCGCGCGCGAATTTTTCTTTATGCAGGATCGGCGTTCCGGGGTGGCTTTCATCGGGGCAGGGCCAATGTAAATAGCCCTTTTCAAGCCGTTCGTAGCTTATGCCCGCGTAGGCGGGATTGGCCTGTCTTATCTCCTCGAAGATATCTTTCGGAGAGCTGAAATGCCATTCATGACCGAAGCGCCTTGCCAGCTCCACGAAGGTGCGCCAGTCATCGCGCGCCTCGCCGGGGGCGGCGCAGGCCCGCCGCAGCAGCTGCACGGCGCGCGTGGTGTTGGTACAGGTGCCCTCCTTCTCGGGCCAACAGGCGGCGGGCAGCACGACGTCCGCGAGCTGCGCCGTCTCGGTGAGGAAAATATCCTGCACGACGAGAAAGTCGAGGTTTTTCAGCGTATGGCGGGCGTGTTCGGTGTCGGCGTCGGTGACGGCGGGATTTTCCCCCATGATGAAAAGCGCCCTGAGCTCTCCTTTGGCCGCCGCCGCCATCATCGCGGCGACGGTGAGCCCCGCCTTCGCGGGCAGCGTGGAGCCCCAGAGGGCGCGCGCCTTTTCCGCGGCGGCCTCCGTATTCACTTTCAGATATCCGGGCAGCGTCGCGGGCAGGCATCCCATGTCGCAGGCCCCCTGCACGTTGTTCTGGCCGCGCAGCGGGTTCACGCCCGTACCGGGGCGGCCGAGGTTGCCGCTCAGCAGCGCGAGGTTGCAGAGGCTGCGAACGTTGTTCGTCCCCGTGACGTGCTGCGTGATGCCCATCGTATAAAAGATGGCGGCGTTTTTTGCCTCCCCGTAGATGCGCGCCGCTTTGACGATCGTCTCCGCCGGCACGCCCGTTATCTCCCGCGCGTATTCGGGAGTATATTTTTCGACCGCGGCCCTGAGCGCGTCGAATCCTTCGACACGTGTTGCGATAAAGGACTCGTCGTGAAGCCCTTCCTTTATTATGACGCGCATCATCGCGTTGATCAGCGCGACGTCTGAACCGCTCTTTTGGCGCACTGAAACATCTGCGAAGCTGTGCAGCTCGATGAGGCGCGGGTCGCAGACGATGAGCCTCGCCCCCGCGCGCACGCGTTCCTTGATCATCGCGCCGATGACGGGATGAGCTTCCGTTGTGTTGGAGCCGATCACCATGATCGTGTCGGCGTGCTTTATCGATTCATAATCGTTCGTCATTGCTCCGCTTCCGAAGGTCTCGCCGAGACCCGCGACCGTCGCGGAGTGTCAGAGGTGGGCGCAGTGATCCACGTTATTTGTGGACATCACCTCGCGTGCGAAGCGCTGCATCAGATAATTTTCCTCGTTTGTGCAGCGGGCGGAGGAAAAGAAGCCCGCGCGCCCCAGGCTGCGCCGCAGCCCTGCGGCCACCGCGTCGAGCGCCTCTTCCCACGAGGCGGCGCGGAACTCGCCCGCTTTCTTTATAAGCGGCGTCGTGAGACGGTCGGGGCTGTTCACGAATTCCCAGCCGAAGCGTCCCTTAACGCAGCTTCTCCCCTGATTGAGTGAGCTCATGTCGCGGTGATCCGTCGTCACATTCGCCAGCCGCCCCTGCGCGTTTACCTCGGCGACGACGGAGCAGCCGACGCCGCAATAGGGACATATGGTCTTCACACGCCTCATCTCAGAGGCAAGACCGCCGCCCAGCGCGGGGCGGTCCGCGAGGGCCCCGACGGGGCAGAGCGCGACGCACTGTCCGCAGAACTTGCAGTCCGACGATTCGACGCCGAAGTCGGCGGGGGGCTGAATCTCCGTTGCGATGCCGCGGTTCAGAAAATCGATCGCGCGGTACTGCGCACGGCTTTCGCAGACGCGCACGCAGCGGCCGCATAGCACGCACTTATCGGGTTCGCGGATAAAAAAAGGATTCGACTCATCCCGGGAGCGCGGCGCGGGCGAGTGGTCTTCGCG
>CAKSWL010000304.1 GCA_934511335.1 uncultured Cloacibacillus sp.
CATCCATGCTGAGGAGGAATTGCCAATGCCGGTCGATATTGAAAGCTGGAGCGCGGAGCTTACGGAGAAGCTGTACGGCGCCTATAGGGAAAAACTCCTCTTCGTGGGGCTTCAGGGCAGCTGTGGACGCAGAGAGGCGACGCCGGCCAGCGACATCGACGTTGTGGTCATTTTAAAAGACCTTGCGGCGGCCGACCTGGACAGGTATCGTGCGGTGCTGGCGGAGATGCCGAACGGTGAGTTGGCCTGCGGCTTTATTTCCGGTGAGAGGGAGCTGCTTTCTTGGATGCCTTCGGAGTTATTCCTCCTTTATTTTGACACGGAGCCGCTTTATGGCTCTCTGGGCTTCCTCTGCCGGCTCTTTGGCGAGGGGGCGGCGGCTGAGGCGGTACGGAGCGGAGCCTGCGCGATATATCACGGCTGCTGCCATAACTATCTCTACGAGAGGAGTGCCGGCGTCTTGGCCGCGCTATACAAGTCCGCCTTTTTTGTACTTCGCGCAAAATATTTCTGTGAAAACGGCCGCTATATAAAAAAACGGGCGGAATTGGCCGGTCTGCTTGTCGGGGGCGACCTGGCGGTGCTTGAAACATGGATCGCCCTCCGGCCGAAGAACTGCGGCGACGCTGAATTTATTGAGGCCTCCGGCAGGCTGCTTGACTGGAGCTCAAAGGTAATCGCCCGATACGCCTGATAGGCGAAAGGCCCTTCGCCGGAATTTTCCTTACTTATGTTCACGCATTCTCAACTATTCCCCATTGCCATTAGCACATACTCCGGATAAAATAATACTATATTTTTTTGTCATAATTTGGACAAACAATGACCCGAAAAGTTATTTCGATTTGCCTATAATGAAAGTAACCGCAATTATCACCGCGGTTTACAAACTTTCATCGGACAAGGAGAATAGAGATGCATAAATTTTGCCTGGGGCCAACGATATATATGGGAGCTTCTTCCTTGGGAGAGGCGCTTTCGGGAACAAAAAAAGCGTTTATAGTTACGGATAAATTTATGCACGAAAGCGGCAAAATATCCTATGTAAGCGATTTTTTTGATAAAATAGGGGCGGAGTACGAGATATTTTCCGATGTCAGGCCGGACCCCGACATGGAGACGGTAGCGGCGGGGATCAAGAGACTGACGGCCTTTAAGGCCGATACTATCGTCGCTTTCGGCGGCGGCTCGGCGATAGACGCCGCGAAGTCTATCGCTCACATTTCTGGCGGCATCGTTGACAATAAAGCGATTTTTGTGGTGATCCCGACGACGAGCGGCACCGGCTCGGAGGTGAGCCGCTACGCGGTCATCACCGACCGGGAAAAGAATATGAAATATCCGTTGGCGGACGACAGTCTGCTGCCTGATTTTGCCGTTCTGGACGCCTCGTTGGTGGAAAGCGTTCCGCCGTCGGTTACCGCAGATACGGGCGTGGACGCGCTTACACACGCTATAGAGGCGTTTCTCTCGACCGGCGCGAGCGATTTTTCAGACGCGATGGCGGAGAAGGCGATGAAGCTGATCTTTAAAAACCTGCTCGCAGCATATTCCGAGCCGCATAATATGGAGGCCCGTCAGGCGGTGCATAATGCCGCGACGATGGCTGGGGTGGCCTTCAGCAACGCGGGACTCGGCGCGAACCACTCGCTGGCGCACGCCGCCGGAGCCAAGCTCCATCTGCCGCACGGCAGGGCTAACGCGATTCTGCTGCCCTATGTTATGAGTTTTACCGCGGGATGCCACACCTCGCTCACACCGGCGGCGGCGCGTTACGCGCAGATGGCCGCGGTGCTGAATCTCGACTCCAATGGCGTGCGTCAGAGCGCGCTTGCCGCGATACGCGCGACCAGGACGCTGATCAGAAAACTTAACATCCCCGCTTCGTTCCAAGAGGCCGGAATAGATAAGAGGCTGTTCGAGGGAGAATTAGACGCGATGACAGAGGCCGCGCTGGCTGACGGCTGCATGAAAACGACGCCGGTCGTGTTCCGCCCGGACGAGATAAGATCCATATTCAGAACCGCGTACAGCGGCAAACTGCTTATCTGAGGCGGAGGTTGAGAAGAATTTACAAGGGACTGCGCTGCGCGTCCCGGATCAGGATCTGAGGAGGCTGCCTAATGGATGGGATCAGAGACATCAGAAATATCATCAAGATAGAGGTTCTTCAAAGTATCCAGGATGAATTTGCCGAGGCCACAGGCATTTCTTTTGTCTCAGTCGATTACCGGGGGCATCCCATCACCCGCACGAGCGGCTTCACCGACTTCTGCCAAAAAATGCGTTCAAACGAGACCTTCTGTCAGCGCTGTTTCCGCTGCGACGCTCACGGAGGGTTGAACGCGACGATCACCGGCAAACCTTATTTTTATCACTGTCATTCGTCCCTAGTCGACTTCGCCGTGCCGCTCTTTTTAAAGGGCAGCTTTATGGGGGC
>CAKSWL010000305.1 GCA_934511335.1 uncultured Cloacibacillus sp.
GAGCAGATGCACCTTGTCGCCGAAGAAGTAGGCGTCGATCATCGGTCCGCCCTCTCCCGCCTGCACCTTCGCGAGCAGCGCCATCGGGTCGTCCGCCGACACCTCGTAGAGCTTGCCTGGGATCCTTTTTTTAAGATTGTCCGGCGAATCGTCGGCGATGAGCCTGCCATAGTAGATAAAGGCGACCTTGTTGCAGTGCTCCGCCTCGTCCATAAAGTGGGTGGTGACCATCACGGTGGTGCCGCCCGCGGCGAGGTCGTAGATGATGTCCCAGAAGAGCAGGCGCGCCTTGGGGTCGACGCCGCTCGTCGCCTCGTCGAGAAAGAGTATCTTCGGCTTATGGAGGATGGCGCAGCCGAGGGCCAGCCTCTGCCGCCAGCCACCCGAGAGCGAGGAGGTAAGTTCGTCCTCGCGTCCCACAAGCCCCGCGAGCGCGATCATCTCATCGATACGTTTTTTCTTTTCCGCGCCCGTGAGACCGTAGAGCCCAGAGTAAAGGTTCAGGTTTTCCAGCACGGAGAGTTCCGGATAGAGCGAGAACTTCTGAGACATGTAGCCGATCTTTTCCTTCAGCCGCTGCCCGTTCGAGGCAAGGTCCATCCCAAGGACCAGCCCCTTTCCCGAGGTGGGCGCGAGCAGGCCGCAGAGCATTCTGATGGTCGTCGATTTCCCCGCCCCGTTGGGACCGAGGAAGCCGTAGACCTCCCCCTCTTCGATAGACATGTTCAGGTCGTCGACGGCGGTGAAGCTGCCAAATTTTTTTGTCAGGTGTTTCGTCTGCACCACTATAGGGGGCATTTCAACGCTCCTTTCCCGCGAAGGCGACGAAGAGATCCTCGAGCCCCGGCTCGATGGCGCGCAGGCCCGGCAGCGGGGCTCCGTGTTCTTTGAAGGCCTCGCCGATGGCGCGGCGCGCCCCTTCCGCGTCGTCCGTGACGATGTGGTATTTGGAGCCGAACATGTTGGCGTCCACGATATGCGGCCGGCCCGCAAGCCAGCCCCTCACTTCGCGGCTGCCGCTGTCAAGACTCAGCAGCCGGTAGGGATAGCGCGAAAGCAGTTCGCCCGTAGCGCCGACATCCAGTATCCTCCCGTTGCTGAGAAACAATTTGCGCGTACAGAGCTCCGCCTCGTCCATATAGGGGGTGCTGACCACGATCGTCAGCCCCTCGTGGTTGAACTGGTAGAGAAGCGCCCAGAACTCGCGGCGCGCCACCGGATCGACGCCGGTCGTCGGTTCGTCGAGCAGCAGTATCTCCGGCGTGTTGAGCAGGCCGATCGCCAGCGCCAGCTTTTGCTTCATGCCGCCGGAGAGATTCCCCGCAAAGCGGTCACGGAAGCCCCAGAGCCCCACACGTGACAAAATATATTCCGCGCGCGCCTCGACCTCCTTCGCGGGCTTGCCGTAGAGCGAGCCGAAGAGGTTGATATTTTCCATGACGCTCATATTCATATAAAGACTGAAAAGCTGCGGCACGTAGCCCGCCATGACGCGGGCCTTGCGCCTGTCCGCCGAACCGAGCAGCGAACATTCGCCGCCGTCGGGGTTGATGATGCCCATCGCGATGCGCATCATCGTCGTCTTGCCCGCCCCGTCGGGGCCGATGAAGCCGAATATCTCGCCCCTTTTTATCTCCAGGTCCACGCCGTCAAGGGCGCGCGCCGCGCCGAATTTTTTCCTCACGCCGCGGTAGGAGAGGATGGGGCCCTCTGCGGCCGCCGTCATAATATCGTGACGTCCGCCGGCATTCCGGGCTTGATGACGCCCTCAGTATCTTTAATTGAGACCTTGATCCAGAAGACCATGTTCGCGCGCTCGTTCTGCGTCAGCGACATGCGCGGGTTATATTCGGCCTGCTGGTTCACCTCGGTGACGGTGGCCTCGAAGGCGCGTTTAGGGAAGGGATCGACATATACGTTGCACTTAGCGCCCAGTTTGACGAGGCCGAGCTGCGTCGAAGGGATATAGAGCTTGACCCAGCAGTCGTCCATATCGCCGAGGGTGGCGAGAGGCGCGCCGGCGTTCACGACGTCGCCTATCTGGTAGTTCTTCGTCAGCACGACGCCGTCGGCGGGCGAGTAAAATTCTTTATAGCCCACGAGGGTCCTGGCCCTCTTGCAGGCGGATTCGGCGCGCGCGACATTGGCCTCCGCCGCCGCGATCTGCTCGGGGCGCATGCCGTTTTCCAACAGGCGCGCCTGGTCGGCGGCCGCCTTCATCGCGTTATAGGAGGCCTTCGCCGCCTCCGCGTAAAGCTCGGCGTCGCGCGCCGCCACCACGCCGTCGGCCGCCAGCGCCGCGAAGCGTTTTTCGTCGCGCCGGGCCTGCTCATACTGGACCTTGCGCGCAGCAAGCTCGGCCCGCGCCCGGGAGATGTCCTCCTTGCGGAAGCCGTTTTTCAGCTCTTCGAGC
>CAKSWL010000306.1 GCA_934511335.1 uncultured Cloacibacillus sp.
TCAGGCACTGCACCCGCTTATTGAATTTCAATTAAACAACGGCGACTCTCACGACGTGGATCAGTGGCTTCTGCACGACGAGTGCGACCTTGGATTCGTCACGCTTCCGACACAGTTTCCTTGCGTAACCCTGACGGACGATCCGCTCGTGGCCATTTTGCCGCCCAACCATCCGCTTGCGCATGACGCGGTCTTCCCCATTCACCAGATCGAACATGAGGATTTCATCGGTCTTCTGGAAACTTCCAGCCATGACGCCAAACGCGCGTTTCGCGCCGCCGGCATCGAACCGAGCGTCAAGTTCACGACGAAAGACGATTACGCAATCATCGCCATGGTGGAAAACGGCCTCGGAGTCAGCATCCTGCCCGAACTTATCATGCGCAGCTACGGAGAGCGGTGCGTCGCGCTGCCGCTCGAGCCGGCGGTGTACCGCGACCTCGCCCTCTGCGTTCCCTCCTTCGCGGAGGCCTCCCCCGCCTGCCGGCGCTTCATCAAATATGTAAAAAAGATGGTCGCCCCCGACGGCGGCATCAGGGAGTACGCCTAACGGAGCGGAGCTGCGGGCACAGACGCCGCTTCAGCCTCTCAGGGAGATTCACCCAGATGCCGCTTTTGCCGCCGCCTTTTACCTCTCCGCCTTAGGATGCGGGGACGGCCTTGCCGCGCCTTTGCCGCGCTCTTTGAAGGGGAGGAGGCTTTTACGCGTCATCCTCGGCGATGCGCCGGATGTCTTCTTTGATATTGAGGAAGGCGGCGACGACGTCGGGGTCGAAATGGCTTCCCGATTCGCCCTTTATGATCGAGACGGCGTTTTCAAAGGAGAGAGGCTCTTTATAGCTCCTTCGGGAGATCAGCGCGTCAAATACGTCCGCGAGCGCCATAATGCGGGCGCAGAGGGGGATCTCGTCCTCCTTTATCCCGTTCGGGTAGCCCTTTCCGTTCCATTTCTCGTGGTGGCAGTAGGCCATCTTGATCGCTTCGGAAAGATAATCGTCGTCCTCACCGCCGATAAAGGCGTGTTCCAGAATCTCGCGTCCCGCTGTGGTATGGCTCTTGATGATCTCAAACTCTTCCGGCGCCAGCTTGCCGGGCTTGTTCAAGATGCCGTCCGGAATCTTGATCTTGCCGATATCGTGAAGGGGTGCTGATTTTTCAAGTTTTTCTCGGTATGGGAAGGTCAGCTGGCCGCGATACCGGGGGTTTTTGCTCATCTCGTCGCTGATCGCGCGCACGTAGGCGGCGGTGCGCTTGATGTGGCAGCCGGTATTGTCGTCGCGGTTTTCCACCATGTTGGCAAAGCTGATGATGATATTGTCCTGCATTTTTGAGATGACCTTCGCCTTCGCGGCGACGTCGGCGTTTTTTTCGTCTATGACGCGCAGGTAATCGAAGATGTCCGAAATCGTCTTTGTGATGGCGGTGTAGAGGTATTCTATCTCGTCGCCGGTATTGATGCGCAGCTCTTCCAAGATGCGCCGGTTCTTCATCCGCTCCTCTTCGCTCTCATAGGCGAAGCGGTTGGTGGCCGAGGCGAGAGAATTGAGCGGGGCCACGATGTTTTTCTGGGCGAACCAGAGCGAAAAAGAGACGATGACCACCGACGCCCCAAAAAGCAGCGACAGCACACGGATGACGAATATGTACCTGTCGGCCGCCACATTGTCCATCGCGATGTCCACCGCGGCGTAGGCCACGCATTTATTCTCTGAATCAAGGATGGGTTTGTAGACGGACATGAGCCACCCAAACTGTCCGTATACCGTTATCGGCGGAATCTCCCGTCCCGCGAGCAGGTCGGAAAGATACTTTTTAAACATGTCGTCGAAGGCGACGACATCCCCCAGCGCGGCGCCCTTCACGTTGGGCGTGTCAAGGTCAAAGACGACGTGACAGCCGTCATTTTTTATCTGGTAGACATACATGTACGTGATATCCGGCATATTGCGCTTTATGTGAGAGAGCCGTTTTTCAAATACCCGGTAGGCGTCGGTCTCTTTACCCGCCGAAATTATTCCTCGCAGCGCATCGCCGTCGAGCGCCGCCGACATCAGGTTGAGCGCCGCCGAACACTGCGCGTAATAGCGTTTATCCATGGTATCCCGGTAAATGCGGTAGCTTATGGAGACGGCGAGGAGGCTCAGGATAAACGCCGTGATGATGATAAGCGCCGCGACTTTCGTGCTCAGCGAAAATCCGCGGCAGCCTTTCGCAAGCCGGTCGTCGATCGCATCCCCGGCGCTTCCCTTTCGTACATAAAGACCGCCCAGAGGAAATTTTTTAAGCAGATCGTCTGGCAAAACGGCAAGCGCAAGGCATACGAGCATGACGATGAGCGTCTTGTCGGCGATGTTGAGCAGGAGGTCGGCCGTCAGCTGCGCGGCAAATTTCTCC
>CAKSWL010000307.1 GCA_934511335.1 uncultured Cloacibacillus sp.
ACTTTTACGACCGCAACCAGGAGGTCAAGCAGGACGACCTGCTCACCTTCGGCGTCGGCCTGCGCTACAGCATAAAAGACGACCTCAAGCTCGTAGTCGGCGTGGACGACGTCTTCGACAAGGGGCCGGAGGTCCTCTTCCTCGCCGAAGGCTACGGGCCGGACCGCACCATGTGGTATCCGCTGCAGGGGCGCACCTTCTACGCGTCGCTGATATGGACGTTCTAAAGAAAGGGGCAAAGAAAAATGAAGACCCGCGCACAGAAATTTAAGATACTCCTACCGGCGCTGCTAATGCTTCTGCTTGCGGCGACGGGCGCCTCCGCCGACCTGCTCTTCACGCGCCAGACCACCTACAGCGACCCGGTATCGCTCGGCATCATCAAGGGCTCGGAGGCCCCCTTCTCGCCGCTGCAGTCCAACATGGGCGGCAACCAGGGCAACGGCATCCGGCCCTTCCTTGACGCGGAGGGCAAACTGCGCGTCGCGCTCACCTTCTACACCGGCGTCGGCGGTTCCACGCCTGATGTGGTAGACGTCTTCGACCCGGGGCCGAGAAGCGGCTGGGCCCTCCCCTCCAACTGGAACCGGCCGCTCAAACAGTTCACCTGCTCGGTGAAAAACATCCGCGCGATGGCCACGATAGGCAACTACCTCTACGCCGCCGGCTATGACCGCGCCGTCATCTCGCGCATCGTGATGACGGACGACGCCTACGCGGAAAATAAAGTCTGGACCCACCCCGACCCCAGGGGCAAGCACGGCGAGGGGCTCTTCTCCTACAACGGCTGCCTCTACGCGATATTCACCGACACTTCCGGCGACCCGATGCAGCCAAGCGTCGCCTACGGGCCCAACCAGATATGGAAATTCGACAAAGACCTCAACGTCATAGCCAGCGCCGACATGATAGGGCGCAACATGGACGGGCAGAACGACGGCGTCTACACGCGCGTCGGCAGTAAACTCTACGTCTGCAGCTTCGGCGGCTACCAGGTGACGACGGGCGGCTACAACGAAAACACCACCATCGAGGTCTGCGACTTAGAGACGCTCGAGTCGTCGCTGCTTGCGCGCGGGGAGGAGACCCATGCGCGCTTTCCTGAATGGTACTACATGTTCAGCGGGCTTGCGTTCATAGAGGGGCGCGTCTTCCTGCACGGCACCACCTGGACGGCGCCGGAGGGCGTGCAGGGCAGCCATGAGATGGTCGTCTACGAAACGACGGAAGAAAAGCTCGCTTCCGGCGACATCGGCAGGCGTATAGGCAGCTTTGCCGGCAGCTACGGCATCCAGATGGGCTTCAACTACGACCCGGAGACCGGCTACCTCTGGGCACGCGCGGGAGACGGCCTTGCGCGCTACGACGGCGGCGACAGCTGGACCCTCTTCGGAGCCGCCGACCTCAAAGGAACATTATCCGCGGCCGCTCCTATCTCGGCAGCCTCCTCTTCCGGCGGCGGCGCGGCCATCCCCGCTTCCGTCCCCGTGGAGCTCCCGGACGTCTCGGTAAGCGGCGCCGAGATGACCGTCACAGCGGTCAACGCCGACGCCCCCGACGCCCTCGCGCGTGCCGTGAACGACGGCAGCTATCCCTCTATAGTGCAAAACGGCGCTTCGTTCGCCTCGCTCAAGCCGCTGAACTCCATCTCGGCGTCGATGGGCGGCTCCGCGGCGGCGGCGGCCTTCACGATAAAGAACTTCGGCTACGAGCCTGCGGCCGGCGCGTCGCTCTGGGCGATGGTGCGCAAAAAAGCGGGGCTTGGCGGCGGCTACGACACATTCCCCGCGAGCCTGAAAGACAAGACGCTCAGCTTTGAGATAACAGAGCCGAGCCTCTACTTCGCACCGGAAAACATCGTAGTCATAGCGGAGACCACGCCGGTAGAGATACCGGAGCCGGAAAAGCCATGGGAGGGCGACGGAGCAAGCACCGGCGGCTGCAATTCGGGTGCCGGGGCGCTGCTTGCGCTTGCGGCTTTGCCGGCCGCAGCGGCGGCCGGCAGGAAAAAACGCGGAAGAGGGGGGAGCGCACAGAGGTAAAAAAACAGCGCTGCGCGTAAACTCGCAAAAGATGGGATCTGGAGAAAGAATCAGTGTAAAAACAAAATAAGGAGGATTTTAAAGTGAAGAAAATAAGAGTGATATCCGCGCTGGCGGCGGCGCTTCTGCTTGTCTCGGCTCTCGCCGCGGCGGCTGTGCCGAGAAGCTTAACAATCAATGAATTAGAGATCTACGGAATAAAATGCGGCGAACGCGCGATTTACTCATACTTCGCCTGGTTGGATGAGCATGGCCGGATGAGCACGCCCTGCTGGTATCCAGGCGGTGCGCAGGAGCCTGCTGCGCCGCCCACAGCCGAGATGTTGATGC
>CAKSWL010000308.1 GCA_934511335.1 uncultured Cloacibacillus sp.
GTTTTTCACCTGCGCACTGCCGAATCGTTCAATGTTTTTTAAAAAGCTTGGCGCAGCTAGACCTTCAAGATGAAGGCTTCGCTCTCGCCGACGCCGCCGCAGATGGTGCAGAGGCCGTAGCCGCCGCCGCGGCGCTGCAGCTCATAGGCCATCGTCATCACGAGACGCCCGCCGGTGGCCCCGGTCGGATGTCCGATCGCGATCGCGCCGCCGTTGATATTCGTCTTGGCGCGGATCGCCTCGACCTTCGCGGGTTCCTGATCGCCCAGCAGCAGAGTGGAGGCTATGGGCATTACGGCGAAGGCTTCGTTGATTTCGACGACGTCCATCTGGTCGATGGTCATATCCACCTTTGCGAGCGCCTTTTGCGCGGCAAAGGCGGGGATCGTCGCGATGTATTTGGGGTGCCCCGAGGCCTGGGCGTGGGCCACGATCGTCGCCAACGGCCTTAGCCCGCGGCGCGCGGCCTCACTTTCGCTCATCAGCACGAGCGCGCTGGCGCCGGTGTTGAGCCCGGGGGCGTTGCCCGCAGTGACAGTCGGGCTCTGGTTGACCGTTTTGAGCTTCGCGAGCCCTTCAAGCGTCGTGTCGGGGCGAGGTGGCTGGTCCTCCGAAATCACTATGTCGCCCTTTTTGGTGTGAACGACGTAGGGCTTGATCTCTTCTTTAAATTTGCCGGCTTTGAAGGCCTCCTGATAGAGCATCTGGCTGCGGTAGGCCCATTCGTCCTGCATCTCGCGGGTGATGCCGTACTGCAGCGCGACCTCTCCGGCCTGTTTCGCGCGCGGCTCGCCGGTATAGGGGCACGATACCACCATTATGTCTTTGAGGACGATGTCGCCGAGGCGCTTGCCCCAGCGCAGCTCTTCCACGAAGTAAGGCACGTTGCTCATGTTCTCCGAGCCGCCGCCGACGGCCACCTTCGCGTCGCCGAGTTCGATGGCGCGCTTGGCCATCGCGATGGCGGCCATCGAGGAGCAGCAGGCGCGGTCGACGGTGGTCGAGTTCGCTTCGGGCGGCATGCCCGCGGCAAGGGATATCTGCCTCGCTATCGAACGGTTCGCCGTGGGCATGTTGATTCCGATATAGGTCTCTTCGACGTCCGCCGGATCGACGGCGGCGCGCTCCATCGCCTCTTTCACCACGAAAGAGCCGAGAGAGACGGTGTTTTCGCCCTTCATTAAACCGCCGAATTTATCGAATGGGGTGCGTACCGCTGATACTATGACAACCTTTTCCATTTATATTTCACCATTCCTTTTTAATAATAAGCGAATCTGCTTAGATGGCCTTTTTATCGTGAAGTTCGGCAAGACGCTCGTCCGAGTAGCCGAGTTTCTTCAACACTTCGTCGGTATCGGCACCGAGATTGGGCAACGGGCTGTAGGCGGCCTCGTGCTCCTCCATCTTGATCGGGCATCCCACGACCGTGAGCTCGCCGACGACCGGGTCGGGTATTTTGACGAGCATTTCGCGCTTCTTGGTGTGTTCGTCATGGGCGACGTCTTCCGAATTCTGAACCGGGCCGCAGGGAAGCCCCTGAGCCATAAATATCTCGCAGGCCTCGACCTTCGTCTTGTCGGCGAGCCATTCGTTGATGATCGGGCGGATGAGCGTCTCCATGTGCGCGCCGCGCCCCGGGCCGGACTGGATGTCGGGGTTCTCAAGCAACTCGGTGTGGCCGATCGCCGTCAGGAATTTTTTCCACATCGACTCCGTCGGCACGATGATCGCCACGTAGCCGTCCTTGCACTTGAAGGGGCCCCACGGAGCGATAAGTTTGTCCGGGCCGCGGGTGACGACGTTGCCGGTGAAGGCGTAAACGTTGTGCGAGCGCTCGGCCAGGGCGATCATGCAGTCGTACATCGAAACGTCGAAGTATTCGCCCTTGCCGGTGCGCAGCTTATTGATGTAACCGAGCATGGCGGCGTAGGCCGCGTAGACGCCGGTGCCGGAGTCTCCAAGCGCGAAGCCGAGCCAGGTCGGCGGTCCCTGCGCATCGCTGCCGCAGGTGTACATCAGCCCCGCCATCGCCTGCGCGATGATATCGTAGGCCAGGCGTTTCGCGTAGGGGCCCTCATACTTCTTCGAGCGTCCGAAGCCGCTGATGGCGACATATATCACGCCGGGATTGACCTCTTTGATTTTTTCATAGGTGAAGCCGAGCTTATCCATCAGTCCGGGCTTGACGTTTTCAATGATGATCTCCGTATCTTTGATGAGATTCCAGAGAACCGCCCGGCCTTCGGGGGACTGCATGTCGATCGTCACGCTCTTTTTGCCGCGGTTGAAGCGCGCGAAGTAACCGCTCTGTGCGCCGCCTTTGTCGTTTTTGAGCATCGGCGCCATTTCACGCGCCGTGTCGCCG
>CAKSWL010000309.1 GCA_934511335.1 uncultured Cloacibacillus sp.
CTCATCCACGCCTCTACCATCTGTCCCGGCAAATATATCGTCATCGTCCACGGAGAAGTCGGGGCGGCGCGCGCGGCGATGGGCGCGGGAGCGGCGGCGGCGGGGCACTACATCGTCGACGAGCTGCTGATAGCGAACGTCGATCCGCAAATATGCCCGGCGATCATGATGACCGCCCAGCCGGGGGAGATCGAGGCGGTCGGCGTCATGGAATACTTCTCCGTCGCCTCGGCGATCATGGCGGCGGATATCGCAGCGAAAGCCGCGAACGTAAGGCTCATCGAAATACGCATCGGCTTTGCGATCGGCGGCAAAGGCTTCGTCACCCTCACGGGCGACGTCGGCTCCGTGCGCGCCGCCGTCGCCGCGGCGACGAAAGAAGAGGCGCTGCTGGTCTCCAAGAGAGTGATCCCGCGCCCCTCGCGGCAGCTCGCGGACAAACTCATCTAAAAAGAGAATGAGACAGAGCCCGCGCCGCGCCTTACAGCGGCGGCCGCTGTTGGCGCTTTTGCAAAAAAATTAGGAAAGAGGGAATGAAAATGTTTGACGAACTGCTTATGAACCTATCAAACACGCGGGTATTCACAGAAAGCCTGCATGCCTGGGTCAGCGGCCTCTCGATAAACTCCGCCATCATCTTCGTGATGATGCTCTTCATGCTCCTGGGCGCGGTCGATAAAATACGCGGCAACAAATGGGGCTACGGGGAAGAATTTGACAACGGCTTCAACGCGATGGGGCCGCTTTCCATCGCGATGGCGGGCGTCGTCGCCGCCGCGCCGGTGCTCGCGATAATCCTCAAACCGATAATCGTCCCCATCTACGGCATGGTCGGCTCCGACGCTTCGATGTTCGCGACGACGCTGCTCGCCTGCGACATGGGCGGCTACCCGCTTGCGATGAAGCTCGCCGCCGATGAGTCGATCGGCAGCTTCTCGGGGCTGATACTGGGAACGATGATGGGGCCGACGATCGTCTTCACGATCCCCGTTTCTCTCTCGATCATCAAAGTACAGGACCGCCCCTACCTCGGGGCGGGCGTCCTCGCGGGACTCATCACCATCCCGCTCGGCTGCATTGCGGGCGGGCTGCTGATGAACATGACGCCCTATAAGATAGACCTGGCGACGATCCTCGTGAATCTCATCCCCGTCATCATCATCGCGGGGCTCATCTGCGTCGGCCTCTGGTTCGCGCCGCAGAAAATGATCAACGGCTTCAACGTCTTCGGCTCGGCGGTCACGATCCTTATTACCGTCCTGACCGCCATCGCCGTCTTTGAATACCAGACCGGCATCCACTTCCCGCTCTTCGATCAGATGGTCGTCCCCGCGGAAGAGGGCGGCAGCGTCCCGCTTGAAGACGGGCTGCTGATCTGCGGACAGATCGCGACGGTGCTCATCGGCGCCTTCCCGATGGTCAAATGGATCACGCGCACCTTCGGCGGCGCGTTGGAGGCGGCGGGGCGTCGCCTTGGAATGAACGAAGAGGCGGCGGCCGGCATGGTGGCGAACCTTGCCAACAACATCGCGATGTTCAATATCTTTGAAAAAATGGACCCGAAGGGCAAGCTGCTTAACGTGGCCTTCACCGTCTCCGCGGCCTTCGTCTTCGGCGATCATCTGGGCTTTACCGCGGGCGCCGACCCCGAGATGATATTCCCCGTCGTCATCGGCAAACTCGTCGCCGGCATCACGGCGGTGATCCTTGCGGACTTCCTCGCCCCGATGCTGCTGGCAAAGATAAAGGAAGCGAAGGCCTGATGAAATAGCCGCGCTCTGCGAAGGCTGCCCGATAGCAAACAGGAGGCGAACGAAATGGCAGATGCCAACGGAACGAACGTAAGCGAAAAGATGCTGCGTGAAATAGTGCAGAAAGTCGTGCAGGGACTCGCCGCCCGCCGCCCCTCCGCCGGCGGCTTCACGAAGATCGTGGACCCGAGCGGCATCATCCTCATCAAAAGCGAAACGGTAAAATGCGAGCCCTTTCAGGGGGAGGCGGGAGTGAGACTAAAAGACGTCGTGACCCTGAAAGAGGCGCCGCGCATCGGCGCGGGCATCATGGAGCTTGACAATACGAGCTTTGAATGGACGCTCACCTACGACGAATACGACGTGATATTCGAGGGCGTGCTGGAGATAGAGGCAGACGGGCGCGTAATGACCGGCAAGCCGGGGGATATTATTTATATCCCTAAGGGAAGCCGCATCCGTTTCCAGACGCCGGACAAGGCGAGGTATGCGTATTTTGTTTATCCCGCCAATTGGCAGTAAATCGGCGTTTATACGCACGACTAACTTTATAACTGAGGGCTTGCCAATGCTCGACGCACCTTAGTGCGCCTCC
>CAKSWL010000310.1 GCA_934511335.1 uncultured Cloacibacillus sp.
GACCATAGAAAGCAAGTGCCTTGCAAATGCTATGTTTGCAGGGCTTTTTTCTTTCTTTAAGCCCTTTGTAGGTGCGACTTGCACAAGCAGAGGCGTCTTATGTGTGTTTGATCCACTGCGGCAGCCGCATGGTGCTTACATATTTCAAAACATCGCGTATCATTGTTTCAGATAGGCGATCTCCGACGACTTACGTTCAGCTGTTGTTGTTCCGTGATAAAGTCACCCCATAAGCGTTCTGAGATAATGTCGCTATGATAAAGATACAAGAGAGCATGACAAAAAAGGAGACAGAGTGTTTTAGAGTGATCGGAAATGAGGCATCTGGCGCGTTGACTAATGGGGAGATATCTAATAAACAGCGGGGCATCTCCGCAAGGCAAGGTCGGCCATGGATGGAGCAAAGGGGCTGATACGCATCAACACAGGCGGCGAAATAGCGCCTTATGTGATATCATTTGTTTCGCGAACATGTTGATAAACCGACGGCTGCGGCATGAATCGACAGCGGCGGGAGGGTAATCGGCGATCCTGAAATCTTAAGCGGGAGTGGTGATCGATGGCGGGCGACAGAACGACAAGAGACGGATTTATCAGCAAGTGGGGCTTTATTTTGGCCTGTATCGGCTCTGCCGTCGGTATGGGTAATATCTGGATGTTTCCGCAGCGCATATCTCGCTATGGCGGCGGCACCTTTCTCATACCATATTTGATTTTTGTCTTTTTGATCGCCTCTTCCGGCGTGACAGGGGAGATGGCCTTTGGACGCGGAACGCGCTCCGGGCCGATGGGAGCCTTCAAAAAGGCGGTAGAATCACGCGGCCGCCGCGGCGCGGTCGGCGAAGCGCTGGGAGTCGTGCCGGTTTTGGGCTCGCTTGCGCTGGCCATCGGTTATACCGTCGTTGTGGGATGGATATTCAAATATACCTTTGGGGCGTTCAGCGGCGCGACGCTTGCCCCGGCATCGCCTGAGGCTTTCGGCGCGATGTTCGGCTCCATGGCGGTGGCCTTCGGCAATAATCTCTGGCAGTGGATCGCCATCGCCGTGACCTTTTTCATCCTTATCATGGGGATCGGAAACGGCATCGAACGGGCGAACGGCGTGATGATGCCGCTTTTTTTCCTTCTTTTCGTCTGCCTTGGCGTTTACGTCTTTTTTCAGGAGGGAGCCGCGAACGGGTACCGGTATATATTCACCATCGACCCTAAGGGGCTGCGCGACCCTATGACCTGGATATACGCGATGGGGCAGTCATTCTTTTCCCTCTCCGTCGCCGGCAACGGCACCTTAATCTACGGCTCTTATCTCAGCGATAAAGAGGACGTCCTTGATTCGGCGCGCAACGTCGCAGTCTTCGACACGATAGCTTCGATGCTCGCGGCGCTCGTCATCATTCCAGCCATCGCGACCACGGGAGCCCAGCTGAACTCCGGCGGTCCCGGCCTGATGTTCGTCGCCCTGCCCAACCTGTTTAAGAATATGCCCGGGGGCGCTTTTATCGTAATTATTTTCTTCGTGGCCGTGACCTTCGCCGGCGTATCCTCGCTGATAAATCTCTACGAAACGCCTGTTGCGACGCTGCAGGAGCGATGGGGATTCCGCCGCCTTCAGGCCTGCCTCTGCGTCGCCGGCATAGGCGTTCTCGTCTCCACCTGCATCCAAGGGATAGTCGGCGGCTGGATGGATTTTGTCTCGATCTATGTCTGTCCGCTCGGTGCCGGTATGGCGGGGATCATGTTCTTCTGGGTCTTAGGCAGAAAGTATGTTGAGCGGGAGCTTGAAAAAGGACGCGCTAAACCTCTGCCCGCGTGGGTATACCCTCTCAGTAAGTACGTTTACTGCATATTGACGATCGCCGTGCTGGTACTCGGCATCGTCATACCGGGTGGGATCGGCTGATACAAAGGCTGAGCCTCATAAAACAGCCTCTGGAAAATACTGCTTTTCAGCCGGGACAGGCTGTGATATATTTGTGCGCGTTACACAGCCGCGCATCGCGGAAGTCTCTCCCCTGTTGACATGGAAGTATGCGGCGCAGGAGGGCGGCGGCGCATTAAGGTGGAGAGATGGCGACGGCATCCGGCGATTTTTAGTGAATTGGCACATATTTTGAAAATTTTCCACAATATTTGTGTGTGGAAAATGGTTAGTTATGGTAAAATGCTATGGTTGAACATAGAGTGTTGTAATAATTTGAAAGGGGAAAATAAATTGAAGACCGAAATACTTTCGCAGGAAAAGAACATCGTGGAGGCCAAGGCTCAGTTCACGGCCGAAGAGGTAACGAAAGCCGTGGAAAGCACCTACAAAAA
>CAKSWL010000311.1 GCA_934511335.1 uncultured Cloacibacillus sp.
TCCGAAGAGAGCAACCTCTGCACGATCTGTTCCGCCGACATTTCCAAACTGAATATGAGGACGGGGATATTCTCCCGCATCGCGGCGTACTGCGCGATGTTTATCGCAAAGGCCGTCTTTCCCATCGAGGGGCGCGCCGCGAGTATGTAAAGGCCGCCCGGCTGAAGGCCGGCGGACATGCTGTCAAAATCTTTGAATCCTGAGGGGACGCCGGTAACGGCGAGGCCTCCTGCGAGGCGCTTTTCGATGTCGGACATCGCCGATATCAGCACTTCGCGCGTGGAGCGGATGTTGGTGGTCTTTCCCGTGCGCGCGATTTCGAAGACCCGCTGCTCCGCGGTCTCCAGCGCGTCGTCCACCTCGACCTCCTCGCTGAAACCCAGCTTCGAGATGTCGCTGCCGACGACGATGAGCGCGCGGTGTATCGATTTGTCGCGCACGATGCCGATGTGGTATTCGATATTCGCCGTCGTCGTCACCGATTCCATCAGCGAGGCGATGAAGGATATCCCGCCAAGCCGCTCTTCAAGGCTTTGCTTTTTTATCTCATCCCTGAAGGTAAGGGAATCCACGGCGATATTGCGCGCGGCCATCGCCTCCATCACTTCAAAGGCCCGGCGGTGGCGCGGGTCGTAAAAATCTTCGGCGGAGAGCCCCTCCATTACGGCCGTCAGCGCTTCTGAGTCCAGAAGGCACGAGCCGAGGACGGACCGCTCCGCTTCGAGATTGAACGGCGGTATCCTGTCTAAGCCGCTGCTGCCTTCCAAAGTTTACTCAGTCTCCACCTTGAGCGTCATCTCGGCTTCGATGCCGGGATAGAGCTTGATCCTGAAGGAGTATGAACCGGCCTGTTTGATGGAGTCGTCAAGTTTTATGTCTTTCTTGTCTACCGCGGTCGCGAATTGTGCCGCAAGCGCCTCCGCGACCTGCGCCGAGGTGACGCTGCCAAAGAGTTTTCCGCCTTCGCCCGCGCTGACCTTCACCGATACCAGCTTGCCGCCGAGCTTTTTCTTCGTCTCTTCCGCGGCCTTCTGGCGCTTGTCGTCGCGCGCTTTCTGCGTCTTCTGGAGCTCCTGATATTCGCGGAGTTTTCCCGGCGTCGCCTCTTCGCCAAAGCCGCGTCCGACAAGGAAGTTACGCCCGTATCCGTCCGATACCTCGACTAAATCTCCCTTTTTGCCGACCTTCGCGACGTCCTGTTTTAAAATGACTTTCATTTCTATTTCCTCCTTAATTCAACACGTTTACGCAAATCATACCAGATATCAAAGATACCCACCATCGAAAGCACATACGACACCGGAGCGAAAAAGGCGCAGAAAAGTACAAGCGCCGTCCGGACCACCCGATTGACTTTATAGGCGCTCATGAAATACCAGAGCAGCGAGAGCCCTTCGACAAGGAATATCCCCCGCAGCACCTCCATGAGGTTCAGCGAGAGCATCCGGTAAAGCCCCTCATCGGGAAAAGCCTTAGAGGCCATATCGAGAATCAGCGCCGCAAGCAGCGCCCAGAAGATGTTCTTGGGGAACCGCCAATAGGCAAACGGCGGCAGCGAGGGCAGTTTCACGCCGCCCGCCTTTCTGAAATAGAGCCGCGTAAGCACATAACCCACCATGGTGTCTGCCGCCGCGAAGAGGATCAGCATCGAGGGCATCATCAGTGAAACGGTCTGCACCATCGCCTCCGCATAGTTTTTTACGCTTTCAGGCGACAGCGAGACGCCGCCCTGTGAAAGCGCGGCGGAGAAGGCCGCGACGATCCCCTGAGCCGCTTCGGGCGTTACCGCGAAGGGGTTGACTCCCGCCGCGTAGGTAAATACTCCCATCAGCAGCATCTTCACAGCCACCGAGGCGGCGACGGCAAAGATAACATAGTCCGCCCCGCTGTGCGCTTTGACGAGCAGTATGCCCATCACCAGCCCCAGCAGGCCGAATTCACAGGTATACATGAAGGCCGATACCGGCCCCATGAGCGCATAGACTAAGAGCGTCCCGAAAAGCGCGCCCAGCGCCCCTTCACGCGCCCCCTGCCGGCATACGAGTATCATCAGCGGCGCGGGCGCGGCAAGAATGATGAAAGGCGACAGGAAAGCGGCCTCTATGCCCGCCGCAAACAATACTATGCTCAGCAGTACCCAGAAAAACCATTTAAAGACAACTTTACCCTTCACGTCAAACCTCCGCCAGTCACCATCGATAAAGGCCTCTTTTAAACTCTCACATATTATAACAGCAGTTAAAGGTTTTTTTGGAAGAAGCGGCGATATCTCGCGCAGATCATCCATATTCCGAAGGAAAGTCCCTATAAC
>CAKSWL010000312.1 GCA_934511335.1 uncultured Cloacibacillus sp.
TTGCTACTGTCCGACCTGAAATTCGGCGGCGCGGACACCCTCGCCACCGCCCGCACACTCGCGCGCGCGCTGCTCAAGGCGGGGCCTTTCGACCTTATCTTCGCGGGCGAACGCGCCACCGACGGCGAGACTGGACAGGTGGGGCCGGCCTGCGCCGCGCTGATGGGGATCTCAGTCCTCTCATACGTCAGCGCGATCGAAGAGCTCTCCGATGAAAAGATCCGCGTCGTGCGCGCCGTTGAGGGCGGACATGAGACGATAGAGTCGCCGCTTCCCGCGATAGTCATCCCCGTGAAAGAGATGAATATCCCGCGCCTCTGCACCCTCGGAGGCAAGCTCCGCGCCAAAGCGGCAACGGTACCGCTGGAGACCGCCGACGGCCTCTCGATGGACGCGGCGGAGACAGGGCTTACCGGATCTGCAACGCAGGTCGTCAACGTGACATATCCAAAGGTCACGCGCCAGGGACGCCGGATCGTCGCCGCCGACGGCCCAGAAGCGGCGATCGCTGAGATCATGAACGTACTTGAGGAAAAGAACTGCCTGGAAGAGACGGGAGGCGACGCGAGATGAAAAAAACGGCAGAGGTCTGGACCTTAGCCGAAGTCCGCGGCGGGAAAATACACCCCGTCTCGCGCGAGCTGCTCGCCTGGGGACGCGAACTGGCCGACGCGCTCGGCGCACCGCTGGCAAGCGTAGTGATCGGCAGCGGCGTCAAAGCGCAGGCCGCCTCGCTCGCCGCCTACGGCGCGGACAAGATATATGTAGCCGATGCCGCCGAGTTTGAAAACTTCAAAGCCGACATTGAGGTGGCGGCGCTCGCCGACCTTATAGAGACATACAAACCGACGATCCTCATCGCCTCGGCGACGACGCAGGGACGCACCGTGATGCCGATGCTCAGCGCACGCCTCGGCTGCGGGCTGACGGCGGACTGCACGGAGATGGCGATCGACCCCGCCACCAAACGCCTCATTCAGACGCGGCCCGCGATCGGCGGCAACGTCATGGCGGACATCAAGACCAATGGGCGCGACCCGCAGATGTGCACCGTGCGTCCGAAGTCCAAACGCCCGCTTTCCGCGGACGGCTCACGCCGCGGCGAAGTGGTAGAATTCGTCCCGCGGGAAGACATTCTCTCATCGCTTCTCAAATTCATAAAATTCACACCAGAACAGGCCGTGGGGCTGCCGCTGCAGGAGGCGGAGATCATCGTAGCCGGCGGCAAGGGGATGAAAAACGCGAAAAACTTCGCGCGCCTTGAGGAGCTGGCCCGCCTTCTCGGCGGCTCCGTCGGCGCCTCGCGCATGGCCGTAGACCTCGGCTGGGCCCCCTACTCCGCGCAGGTCGGCCTCTCGGGAAAATCAGTCACGCCACGCCTCTACATAGCCTTCGGCATCTCGGGCGCGGTCCAGCACATCGCGGGAATGTCCGGCGCGGAGACGATCATCGCCGTCAACCAGGACCCAGAGGCCCCCATCTTCCGCGTCGCGGATCTTGGCGTACAGGCAGACGCGATGGAGATACTGAACGCCCTCATCGAAGCGGTCAAAAAATATAAGGAACGCCATTGATGGAGCGATACGGCGCGGTAACGGAAGAAATATATAAAGAATTGCTGGCCGTCACCGGCCCCGGCGGCGTGATAATGAACGACGCCTGCGCCCTCGACAGCTACGCCTGGGACCAGGCGGGGCGCATCTGGGGACATCTGCCGGAGGCGGTCGTCAGACCCGCGGATACCGCTCAGGTAGCGGCGGTGATGAAGACAGCGAGCCGCGAACGGATCCCCGTAACGCCGCGCGGCGCGGGCAGCGGCCTCAACGGAGGCGCCGTGCCGCTAGCGGGCGGCATCGTCCTCTCGCTTGAGCGTATGAACCGGATACTGGAGATCGACAAAATCAACCGCGTCGCGGTCGTGGAACCGGGAGTCGTCACCAACGACCTCTGCCGCGCCGCCGCCAAAGAGGGCTTCCTCTACGCGGGCTATCCCATGAGCACCGAGACCAGCTTCATCGGCGGCAATTTCGCGACAAACGCCGGCGGCGGCAAAGTCATCCGCTACGGCAGTACGCGCCGCCACGTCCTCGGCGCGGAGGCGGTACTGCCCTCGGGAGAGATAATCAACCTCGGCGGACGTTTCCGCAAGGACACCTGGGGCTACAGCCTGCTGAACCTGCTCGCGGGCAGCGAAGGGACCCTCGCCGTCGTCACCAAGCTCATCGTCAACCTCGAGCCCAAGCCCGGCAGGACGGTGAACCTGCTCGCCTGTTACCCGACGCTGGAAGCGCTGGTCGAGAGCGTCGC
>CAKSWL010000313.1 GCA_934511335.1 uncultured Cloacibacillus sp.
GAGCAGGATATAGACGGCGCGGGCAGAATTTTGATACCGCAGATACTCCGCGATTATGCGGGCGCCAATACCGAAGTCACGCTGATCGGCGCCGAGGATCACCTGGAGATATGGGACACGGCGAAATGGGAGGAGCACCGCGCCGAGGTGTTGCTGGATTTCAGCGATATGGCGGAGGAACTCGACGATGCGGCGGACGCGCCCACGGGGCTGTCTTCACGGGGAATTTAAAATGTCCGCTGAAACAAACGGAAAAGACGCGCGATGAAGGAACATCTTTCGGTCATGCTGCACGAAGTGCTGACGGCCATTGACGACGGCATGAATGTCCGCACCGCGGTGGACGCGACGCTCGGCCTCGCGGGACACAGCATCGAGATCCTGAAAAAATGCCCGGCGGCCTTTCTCTACGGTTTCGACCAGGACGCAGAAGCGCGCGGGATCGCCGCGGAACGGCTTGCACCCTTTACGCCGCGCTTTGAGATCGTCGCCGATAACTTTCGGAATATCGGTGTGTTGAAGGAAAAAGAGGGATTCGCCGGGGCGGAGGTTATTCTTTTCGACCTCGGGGTCTCCAATTTGCAGATCACGGAGCCGGAGCGCGGTTTTTCGTTCCAGTGCGACGGGCCTCTCGATATGAGGATGGATGCGGACGACGATGAGCCGCGCCGCCCGAAGGCCGAAGAGATATTGCGCACCGCCGGTATCAAGGAGCTGACGGAGATATTCCGTGACTACGGCGAGGAGCGCTGCGCCTTTCAGATCGCGAAGGGCATCGTCCGCCACCGGGAGCGCGGCGGCGAGCTTCACAGTACAGGGGAGCTTGTCGAGCTTATCAGAAAGATACTGCCGGCTCCCGTGCAGCGCAAGATGGGCGGCCATCCCGCAAGAAAGGTCTTTCAGGCTTTGCGGATCGCCGTCAACGACGAGATAAACGCCCTCAGCGAGGCGCTTGACGGCGCGGCGGAGCTGCTGAATCCCGGAGGAAAGATAATCGTTATCTCTTACCACTCGCTGGAGGACCGGATGGTAAAGCACCGCTTCCGCAAATGGAAGGAAGAGGGGCTGGGTGAGCCGAATCCGCGTAAGGCGCTTCTGCCGTCGGAGAAAGAGATCGAAGCGAATCATAAGTCACGCAGTGCGAAGCTCCGGATATTTCAAAGGTATGAAGAATACGAGAAAGTGGGGGATGAAATATAATGCGTTACAAGGAACACAAGCATGAAAGCGAGACGAGGCATTCGTCGCTTTTTGTAATAAGTTTTCTGTGCGTATTCCTTTGCGCGGCGGCGCTTGGAACGCTCAGGCTTTACGGCCTTTATCTTGAACACCGCATCTCGGAGACCGCCAGAAGGATAGAGTCCTGCAAGGAGGAAAACCTCGTTCTCTCCCGCCGTTACGCGCAGCTTCTCTCTCCCGCGCGAGTTTATAATTACGCCCGCTGCAGCCTTGGCATGAACAACGCCGAGAATATAAAGGTGATCAAGCTTGACGAACGGTCGATACGGCTGGTGCAGGTGAGGGAAGAGACTGTGGAAAAGGGCGGGTTAATCGAAAATCTCAACCCCTTCGTGAAGCAGGCTCATGCCAAAAATTAGAAGGGAGCCTAAAGACGAGCGGCGCCGTTCAAGGTCGGTGTGGCTTGCGGCTTACGTGGTCCTGATCATATTGGCGGTGGGAACGGCCAAAGTTCAGCTATGGCCCGACCGCCGCGTTGTCATACAGTCTCAAAAGCAATACTGGGCGAATGTCGCGGTGAGCGCCTCTCGCGGTAAAATAGAGGACAGGAGGGGGGTGCCGCTGGCTATATCGGTGCCCTCCACAAGTTTTTTTATTGACCCAAAATTTTGGGACCCCGCGAGCGCCGACGTGTTAAAAGGCACTTTCGGCGCGGCGGCGGTGAAAAAGTTTTCCCAGGAGCTGCCGGGCCGCTTTCACTGGGTGGGGCGCAGCATCCCCAGGGAGCAGGCGGACAGGCTGGAAGAGCTGAAGGTCCCGGGCCTTTATACGCTGTCCGAAAAGAGGCGCATATACCCGCATGAGTCGCTGGCCTTTCATGTCCTGGGCTTCTGCGATATCGACGAATACGGACAGGCGGGCGTGGAGCTGGCATGGAATCACATCCTCTATTCGCCGCCCCGTACCCGTTTTCTGACCCGCGACTCGAAGGGCAACGCGATGGATATCGTGAGCGGCAGGTCGGGAGTTGTCAAGGATACGGCCGGCTCAATAAAACTTACGATAGATTCCAGGGTGCAGCAGATAATGGAATGGAGGCTCAGCGAGGGGG
>CAKSWL010000314.1 GCA_934511335.1 uncultured Cloacibacillus sp.
GGCTGATCAGCTCGGACAGATGCTTGTCATACTGGGCGGCGCCCTTGCCGTCGGTTTCGCAGGTTCAGGTTCCGCGTGGGGCATAGGCATCGCGAACGAAGCCGCCGCCGGCGTAATGACCGAGGACCCCAAGAAATTCGGCTATGCGCTCGTCCTTCTCGCTCTCCCCGGTACGCAGGGCATCTACGGCCTGCTCGTCGCGGTTCTCGCGATGCAGAAGGCCGGACTTCTCGGCGGCGCAGGAGCAGTCGCCCTCACGGTCTGGCAGGGATTCGGCATCTGCTGCGCCTGCCTTCCCATCGCGATCGCGGGCTTCTATTCGGCCATTTGGCAGGGAAAATCTTCGGCGGCTACGATCTTGATGATAGCCAAGCGTCCCGAGCAGATAGGCAAGGCGGTCATCCTCCCGGCCATGTGCGAAACATACGCCGTCTTCGGACTTCTGGTAAGCATCTTGATGCTCAACGGAATCAAGCTTTAGTAAAGAAGACGGGAATGTCATGTCTTTAGCCCAGATTACGGAAAAAATCAGGAACGACGCTCAGAAAGAGGCTGATGAGATTCTCTCAAAGGCTAAAGGACAAGCGGATTTCATCACCCAGAAGGCCGGACAGGAATGCGATGAAATAAAGGCGGGTTTCGACGCCCGTTTTGAAGCTGAGCGTCCCGAGATCATAAAGCGCCGGGAGATCGTAGCCAATCTTGACGTTGAAAAGATGAAGCTGCGCTCCAAGAGAAAACTTATCGAAGACGTCTACCGCGGGGCTCTGGCAAAGATGGCGGAAATCCCGAAGGCCGAATATCTTGACTTCTGCGCCCGCCTCCTTGAAGAGGCCGTCAGTACGCGGGACGAAAAGGTGACGGTCGGATATCAGGAGAGATATATCGACCGCGAATGGGTCGCCGCCTACAACGGCGAACATGGCTCAAACCTTGAGCTCTCCGAGGAAAGAGCCGATATTTCCGGCGGCTTCATCCTCGCAAGAGGCCGGACGAGCATAGACTGTTCATGGGAGATGCTTATTAAGGTTTTGCAGGAAAAACAGGAATCCGACGTTGTAAAGCGTTTGTTCCCGTCAGAATAATGGAGGAGGTGGTCTGATGTCACGTAAGGAGGCTTATGGTTACGCTGTAGCGCGCATACGCGCTATGGAGCAGCGCCTTCTTGATGCCGCGGCCTTTGCGAGGCTGATGGATGCCGAAGACACGGCCTCCGTCCTCAAAATTCTTGGGGAGACGTCTTACGCGTCCGTACTGACATCAGTCTCCGGCGAGGGCGGCTTTGATAAGGTCCTTGAAAGCGCCCTTCACGATACCTACGAGGAGGTCGGCTCCTTTGCCCCCGATAAGGAACTGATCGACCTGCTTCGTCTGCAGTATGACTTCAGTAACGTCAAAGTGATGCTGAAGAGCCTCTTCAACGCCAGGGCCGGCGGCAAAAAGAGATGGGATCTTCTCACCTCGCTTGCCTCTTATCCCGTAGACAGGCTCATTTCAGACGCGGAAGCCGAAGAATATCAGCTTCTGCCCTTCGGCCTCAATACGCTCTACCCGAAGTGCATCTCCGTTTGGGAACAGAACAAGGATGTGCTTGAGGCGGAGAGGCTGCTTGACCGGCAGATGTTCGAGGTAATGCTGAACGCGGCGAAGGCTCTGGGTATGCCGGAGATACTTGACTGGGTACGCACGAGGATAGACGGAGAGAACATCCGTTCGCTCCTGAGACTCAAAAGGTTTGGCTTTGACGCCGCGCGCGCGGCGGCCTTCATGCACGAGGGCGGCAAGATAGATGTGAATGTTCTGGCGTCGCTGATATCCGAACCATTTGAGACATGGGGCCGGATGATCGACTACACGGACTTCTCGCGGCTGCTGACGGAGGTGGACGGCGCGGCGGATTTCGCCGAAATAATAATGGATATCGAGAGAGAGCTGGACGACTTCTACCTCGATGCGATAGCAAGCAGCAAATACAGCCCCGACGCCCCCGGCAATGTCATTGCTTACCTGTGGGCGAAAGAGCTTGAGGTAAAAAATATTCGGATGATCTTTGTCTCCAAGTCCAACAGGCAGGATAAAGATCAGGTAAGGAGGCTCCTGCGCCATGTCTACGTCTAAGCGAAGAGCGCCGATGGCCGCCGTCGGCAGTTACGAAAGCATACTGCCCTTTAAGGCGATCGGCCTGGACGTGGTCGTTCTCACGGAAGAGAACGGCGACAGCATAGGATCCGTCCTTCACAAATTCTCACGCTCCGGCTACGCAG
>CAKSWL010000315.1 GCA_934511335.1 uncultured Cloacibacillus sp.
CAACTATCCAGAGGCGCTGTACGGCGCGGAGCTCGACCAGCTGAAGACTCAGGGCTTTGCCTTTGAGATATGGCGGATAAATCCCGACGATGGACAGCGGCAGGTCATCGCCCACAGCGATTATGAATACGACGGCGATGCAAAGTACGTCGAAAGGCCGCTGAATATCCTCAACGCGGAATGGTTCTTCCGGCTTTCGCCGATCCGGCGCTATTATCAATATCCAGAAACCTGGATGTTTTTATTAGTGGGATTGCTGATGAGCTGGCTCATCGCTTCACTGGTGCTCCATAACTATGACCTCAAGAAGATCAAAACGGACCTTGAATATCTGACGGTCAATGACATCCTCACCGGCGCGCTGAACCGGCGGGGGCTTTTCAAGGAGCTGGGCGAGCTTATCGCCCGTACTAAGGGGGAATTCCTCCTCTGTTATGTCGACCTCAATAAGTTTAAAAAGGTGAACGACAGCTATGGGCACCTGGCGGGCGACAGGGTGCTGAAACATTTCGCCTCCGTGGTGAGCCGTTCCCTGGGCGCCGGCAGCATTTTCGCGCGGATCGGCGGCGACGAGTTCATTCTCGTCTTTGAAGACACCAGCGACCGCGCCGCCGCCGAGGCCTTCTTTGAGAAAATAACCGCGATGCTCGCCGGTTCGTTATATGTCGGGGAGCCGCCCGTGAGGTTTGACGTGACCTTCAGCGTGGGAATGGCCTCCTACCCGTCGCAGGCGAAAGACATCGACGACCTGATCGCCTGCGCCGACGGAGCGATGTACAAGGTTAAAAATCAGGAATAGTATATTGCCGCCGCGCGGCGAACGATTAAAAAAGCGGGCCGCCTCTCTTTCCGCGGCCCGCTTTTTTATATCTTCAGAGCTTAAAGGCGGAATTCGACCGGCGTCAGCGCCTCATTGGGACAGAGCCCATAACAGAGGCCGCAGCCGGTGCATTTTTTCGTGTCTATCAAGATGCCCTCCTGCGTCATGGATATCGCCTGATAGCCGGAATCGCGGCAGCTGACGACGCATTTGCCGCAGCAGCTGCACTTCATGAGGTCGCAGTGGGGCTTGAAGAGGCGCCCCCTGTCAATATCCGCGTGGTGGACGATGTTGGCGAGCGCCTTTCCGCGGAAGGCTTCGATATTTTCAAAGCCCATGCGCTCCATATAGGCGGATAGGCCGCCGCAAAGGCCGCCGATGATGCCGTAGCCGTGCTCCATGACGGCGGAGCATATTTGCAGGGTGGAGGCTCCCGCGAGGATGAACTCTGCGGCGTCGTGCCAGTCGTAGATGCCGCCGCTTCCTGAGATTGGGATCTGTACTGCACGCGCGATCTCGAGCACCGAGCGCAGCGCGATAGGTTTGATCACGTGTCCGGAGAGGCCGCCCGCCGTGCCGACGCCGCCTGCGTTCAGGCGGGGACGGAAGTTTTCCAGGTCTATTCCCGGCATCGAACTGATCGTGTTGATGGCGCAGACCGCCTTTGCCCCGTATTGTTCCGAAAGGGCGGCGGCGTAGACGATGTCAGAAAGCGCGGTGAGTTTGGCGATCAGCGGCAGTTTCGTCGCCTCTTTCACCCAGCCAAGAATCTCTTTGATCTTCGCAGGGTTGCCGCCGATGCTCACGCCGCTGCCGATCTCGCTGCATCCGTGGGGGCAGGAGAAGTTAAGTTCGATCGCGTCGGCCCCTGCAAGCTCGCAGTCCGCCGCCGCGCGCTGCCATTTTTTCTTTATCGGCGCGTGTCCGTAGAGGATGCTGGCGATGACGGCGCGGTCGGGCCACCGTTTTTTCAAGAAGGAGATGTCCTCGCAGGATTCTTCGTTTGTCTTTTGCGAGGTCAGCTCGATATTCATGAATCCGAATACCACGTTTTTAAAGGCGCCGCCCTTTCCGCGGACGGGGAAGATACGCGGCGACACGTCCCTGACCTCGCTGCCTTCGGTTCCCGTGTACTGTGTCAGGGTCTTGACCACCGCCCCGCCCCAACCGGCCTTGAAGGCGCGGTCGATCATTTCCCTGTCTCGCGCCGGAGGCGCGGAGGCGAGCATAAAGGGATTGGGCATTTCGATACCTAGGAAATTTGTGCGCAGGTTTTCTTTCATCGATCAGTCCTCCGTAACGTGCTCTTAATATATGTCGATAAAAATATAGTACATGGTACGTTGATTGATTATAGCGTAATTCCCCGGAAAACGGGATATAGACAGAGGCCGCATCTTGTCGAGGCGGCCTCTTACACAACG
>CAKSWL010000316.1 GCA_934511335.1 uncultured Cloacibacillus sp.
ATTCTATGTAGTCGCCGGCCGGTAAGTAGTCGGGTTCTTCCGGTTCCTGTCCGGGAAAGAGCGAGTGTACCTTACGCAGCAGCAGGCGGCTTGCGAAGGAAAAGAACTCCGCCATCTCGTTGAGGGTCGCTCCTTTGGCCTGTACGAGGAAATTTATATACTGCGTGACAAGCTCGGTGAGGTTCAGCTTGAGCGCGTCCATCTCTCGGGATTCCACCAAATGGCAAAGTAAATCAAGCGGCCCGGAAAAGCTGCCAAGACGGACCTCAAATCCCGCCGCGTGGTTTTCGTCTTTATTTTCTGTGAGTTTTTCCTCTTCCACCAAAAGTTTTCCTAATGTATGAGGTTCATCGCCGAATAGACGTCTTCCATCGTGCTTGCGGCGACCTTGCGGGCGCGCTCCGCGCCGCTCTCAAGTATCTGCCTGAGGTCGTCGGGGCGCTTAGCGAGTTCCGCGCGGCGCTTCTGGATGGGGTCCATCATCTCCGCTAGGTGCACCATCAGTTTTTTCTTGCAGTCGACGCAGCCGATGCCGGCGGTCAGGCAGCCTTCGTGTATTTCTGCCAGATCCTGTGCGTCTTTGTTGAAGAATTTGTGCACGTCCCATACGGGGCATTTCTCCGGCGTTCCCTTGTCCGTCCGGCGTTCGCGCGCCGGGTCGGTCTTCATCGTGCGCACCTTGCCCCAGATCGTCTCCATGTCTTCGGCGATCTGCAATGAATTGCCGTAGGACTTGCTCATTTTACGACCGTCTGTGCCGGGCATTTTCGCGGCTGGGGTCAGCAAAGTCTCCGGTTCGGGAAAGATCTCGCCGTAGAAGCCGTTGAAGCGGCGCGAGATCTCGCGCGTCAGCTCCAGATGGGCGCTCTGGTCCTCGCCCACCGGCACGCCCCACGACTTGTAGAGCAGGATGTCCCCCGCCATCAGCACAGGATAGCCGAGAAAGGCGTAGGTCGAAAGATCTTTGTTTTGGAGGTTCAGTATCTGTTCTTTATAGGTCGGGCAGCGCTGGAGCCAGCCAAGCGGCGTAATCATCGAGAGCGCGAGGTGGATTTCCGCGTGCTGTTTGACGTGCGACTGAATAAAGATCGAGGATTTTTCCGGGTCCACGCCCACCGCGAGCCAGTCGAGCAGGATCTCGTAGCAGTTGTCCTTCACCCTGCCCGGGTCCGCGTAGTCCGACATCATCGCATGCCAGTCGACGATGCCCCAGAAGCAGTTATATTCGTTCTGTAATTTTACCCAGTTGATGAGCGCTCCTGCCATGTGACCGTAATGGAGCCGCCCCGTGGGCCTCATGCCGCTGAAAATCCTCTTTCTGTCGTCCATTGCAAAAACATCCTTTCTATATACTCACAAATTCCGGCACAGCGCCGGATGATTTTCCGTTTAGGGGCGCCCGTGCATAAAGGGGGCGTTCTTTTCTTCGATAAGCAGGACGGGGAGCCCCGTCTCCGCCTCGACGGCGGCGCGCAGCGCAGGAAGCGAGGCGCGTTCCATCTCGCCATGGTCGGCGGCGACGAGCGAAAGCCCCGCGGCGAGCGCCTCTTGCCGATGGTGGTAGGCGACGTCCGCGGTGATGAAACAATCCGCCCCCAGAGCCAGCGCCTCACGCCAGAATTCCTGGCAGGCGCCGCCGCCGAGTGCGATCGTCTTCAAGTCCTTCTCTTGGTCGCCGTAAAGGGTAAAGTTGGTCAGACGCCAGCGTCCGACGAGCATCTCCGAGAGCGCCGCCAGCTTTACGGACGCGGCGAGCGCGCCCACGGCGCCCATCCCCCACGCGTCCGTCTTCGCGGGCACCAGCGGCGCGATCCCCTCGAGCCCCAGCAGCGAGGCGAGAACGAAGTTCACGCCCTCGGGCGAGGAATCCCAGTTAGTGTGAGCCGCGTACACCGCAACGCCGCCGCGGACCGCGGCAAAAAGTGCCCTGCCGGCGCAGCCGTCGTTCGTTAACGATTTTAAGGGGTGAAAGATCAGCGGATGATGCGTCACCAGCAGCCCGCAGCCGGCGGAGGCCGCCGCCGCGACCGCCGCCGGCGTCGCGTCGAGCGCGAGGGCGATCTTCGTTATCTCCGCTCCAAGGTCGCCCACGGCGAGGCCTGTATTGTCCCACGGCTCGGCCCAGCTTTTAGGAATCCTTTTTTCTATCTTTGAAATAACCACGGAAAGCCGCAAAGCGCCACCCCTTTTCGTTTCATCCGCTAATTGTATAACAGCGGCGTAAGAACGTCAAAAGGGCCT
>CAKSWL010000317.1 GCA_934511335.1 uncultured Cloacibacillus sp.
TCAAGGGTAGACGCTCTGCTCTTCACCCATCTGCACCCGGATCATTTTTCCGCCGATATGACGCTGCAATACCTGCACCGGCATCCGGTTCCGGTCGTCATGATGCCGCGCGACCTGTCCGCTATGTGCTGACGCCGGAAATATCGGTGCTGGCGATCCCAACGCGGCATTTGGACAAGCGGTACTATGCCGTTCCGCACGCCTGCCTCCTGCTCTCCTTCGGCGCGAAGAGCCTCCTCGTGACCGCCGATGTCGACTACACCTGCGAAGCACTGTCGCTGCTTGACGGCGTACCGCTCAATGCCGCTTTCGTAAACCCGCTGTTCTTCTCCGCGCTCCTCTCGAACCTCTTTTTTAAGGGAGCGTTGCATCCCGAGCACCTCTGCGTTTACCACATCCCATTTGCCTCGGACGACACAATGAGGATGCGCCCCTCCGTTTTCCTCCACGCCTCCCGATGGGACAAGCCCTCGCGCGTCGCGGTCCTGAGCGAGCCAATGCAGCAGCTCAGCTTTTGAATGCATCTGACCGGCGCGCCGCGCTTTGCCCTCTATATCCCAGCGGTCCCGATCGACCGTTCCGCTATCAAAAGGAGAAACGAATATGAAACGCTATGTGAATTCCGCCCTGCTGTACGCCCTTCTCGCCATGGTCGGCGGCGTGTTTTACCGCGAGTTCACCAAGTTCAACGGCTTTACCGGCAGGACTGCCCTTGCCTTCGTACACGCGCACTATTTCCTGCTGGGCATGGTGGTGTTCCTTCTGCTGCTTTTGCTGCAGATCAAGCGCGCGGTCTCAGGCGCGCGATAAGCGAAAATCGCCGCGTCTGCGGCGGTGCGGGCAGCTATAACGACGCTCCCGAGCCTGCATTGCCTACTATGACAATAAGTAATATACGGAGCTTTTTTCTGCTTTTTTCGTCTATATAAAAAGACACAAGGTAAGGGGGAATCGCCATGAAAAAGTATACTGCTTTATTGGTTGCTTTCGCGGTCATTTTAACGGTAGCGGGCTGCGGCCCGGGAACAAAAACACCAGCGCCGGACCAAAGCAAGCAGCCGGAGAATGCAAGCGAAACGGACGGCATGACGCTTCTTGACGGCATTTTTGACACGCTTTCCGAGGGGACGGAGGTGACCATCACCCTTGAACAAGAGGGCGTCCGGCAAAGCTATCCAACTATGCTGGATACATATTGGGCCATACGGATGCCCACAAGCGAGGATTTTAATTGGAGCGAAATCACAGAAGGCGATCATTCCGCAGCTTCTGCTGAGGGCGAGGGTAAGCAGAACAGGCTATCCCTTTCGGGAAGCAAGGATGGGGAGCAATGGTCCTTCACGGTGGAGGACGCTTCCAACGACGCCGTCTTAACCTATGGGAATGAAGCATACTATTTTGCCGGCGCCAAGGAGTACGCCTATGATTCCGATTGGAGCGCGGCTATGGCGCTTCGCTCCTTCTACGATACGATAGAATATAAAGCGTTGGGCGGAGTCTATGATACCGACCCCCAAATCGTGATCCCCAACGAGGGACAGGATTATCTGGTAGCGGCGCAAGTCGGGTATCAACAGCAGGAGGAGGTCCATCTGAAGGTGTCCAGGGGCAGCGAGTTCTGTTTTACCTTCGTCAAGTGCACTGTGAAGCCTGCAGAGGATCAGACAGAGCTTTTCCGAAAGGAGGGCATGATCGGCGAGAATACCTGGGCCATTTATGCGAGTACGATTTTCGTACCGGAAAATGAGCGCGCCTATCAGAATTCCATGGCGGGGAACACCGAGGAGTATTCCGGAAACGACGCGGATGTACCGGCAGGCGCGCTGGAATATAGCCGTGTGGGATATGTCACGCTATCCGCGGATGGCTGGCATGTTGATATTGGCGGGACCGGCTGGTAAATAAGGAAACGGCGCAAGCGGGATCGATCCGCTTGCGCCGTTTGTCCTGAGACTGAGCCTGCACTGCCGGAGCAGTGACGGACCAGGTGGTCCAATTCAGCTTCGGCGTTTACAGCCTTGCTGCTGACCTCGCTGCTCATCGGCCTCATCGTCATGGTGCTCTGCAAGCCCAGGACCCGGTGCGTCTTCTTCCCTAAGAGATGTTCATGGCACCTTCATACTGGCAAAATGAGACTGACCCTTGACCGCTTCCGTGTTCAGCAGTCAAGGGTCAGTCTGCGTGGGTCTTGGGTTCTGCCATGGTTGGT
>CAKSWL010000318.1 GCA_934511335.1 uncultured Cloacibacillus sp.
CCGTTCGCCGATTCCCTATCCGCGCAGCGAGGGCGGCGTTTGGTATAAACATATCGGACCTTACGGCTGGCGGCGCGATTTTCTGCTTGACTTCGCGGCTTCGAAGCAGACGCCGCTGGAGAAGACGGAGAGTCTCGAGATGCTGCGCGTCATCGAGCGCGGCAGCGTGATAAAGTGCGTGATGGCGGCGCGCGACACGATCGAGATAGACACCCCCGAAGATCTCATAAAAATAGAAAAATATTTCTCCGGCCTGTGATTTCCCGCGCGGCGGATATGTAGATAGCGGCGGACGCTTATCGCTCCGTCTCTAAATAACCTGTCGGTTTTTGTAGTAAGGAGAAATGTTAAAATGATGATGAATATACCTGCTGATATAAAGAGTTTTACGGAGCTTTCGCCCTGGTGGCGCACGCCGGTGCCTACGGAGATCGTGCTCTCCGGCGGCGGTGTGGACGATTTGCTATCCCGATTGGAAGAGCGGGGCAAACGGCCGTTTTTCATCGCGGACGGGGCGCTTGAAGATCAGCCGCAGTTTGCCGAAATATTCGCGCAGGATAAGCTTTTTATCTTCGACGCGACCTTTTCCGAGCCGCGCACCGGCGATGTGGATTCGCTGTGCGCGCGGATAAAGAAGCTGGGCGAGGAGCCCGACACCATCGTCGGCGTCGGCGGCGGCGCGACGATGGATCTCGCGAAGGCGGTCGCCATCTGCCTTGCGAATCCAAAGCCGGCGCAGTGTTACCAGGGGTATGGCCTTGAGATGAACAAGGGGGCGGATATCTGGGTGCTGCCGGCGCTTAATGGCACGGGGGCGGAAATCACCCCGATCGCGGTGCTTCGCGGCCCCGAGAAGAAACTGGGCATCAACAACCCCTACACGGAATCGGCGGTCGCGGTGATCGACCCTCAGTTATCGGCGGGCGCGCCGCACTTCAATAGATTTTTTACGATGATGGACTGCTATTTCCACCATTATGAGATAATGATGAGCAGGACGAGCGCGCCGGATGCGATCGAAGACGCGAGGGACGGCCTCGCCCTTTCGCGCGAGGTGCTGGCGCACGATCTCTTAGAGTATAGCCCGGAGCTTGCGATAAAATCGGCGATGGCCTCCGTGCTTGGCGGCAGCAGCACCATCGGCGGACGCGTGGGCGCGGCCCACGCCATCTCCTACGGTCTCAGCAACAGCGCGCCGCACCTGCCGCACAGCGTCGCCGTGACGATTTCGATGAGCGTCCTGGAAGACATCTATCCCGACGGCTACGGCGACACCTGCCGTTTTCTTGAGATCAACGGCCTGGAAATGCCCAGGGCCGCCTGCTATGGGATCGGCGGGAAAGATGTCCCCAAGATGACGCAGACGGCGCTCGGCATGGAGAAGCTTTGGCACAGCTGTTTCGGCGATGGGTGGAAGGATATTGTCACCCGGGGATATATAGAAAAAATCTACGCAAGAATAATAGGGGAGTGACGAAAAATGGCAGGCGCGGAAATTTTTAACAGCGACGAGATAAAGGCGGTCGCGGATGTCATCGAACGCAAAATGGTACATCGCTACGGCTCGCACGACTTGCGCGGGGGGATTTACCGGGCGGAGGATTTTGAGGAGAAGGCGAAGCGGCTGACCGGTTCGCGGTACGCGCTGGCGCTCTCCAGCGGCACGGCGGCGCTGATAACGGCGCTCAAGGGGGTTGGCGTGGGGCCGGGAGACGAGGTGATCACCTCGCCTTTTACCTTCATCGCGACGGTGGAGGCGATCGTCGCCTGCGACGCCGTGCCGGTCTTCGGCTGGCTTGATGAGACGCTGAGCCTTGACGCGGCCTCGGCGGAGAGGCTTATTTCGCCGCGGACGAAGGCGATAATGCCGGTCCACATGTTCGGCGCCGCCGCCGACATGGATAAGTTTGCGGCGCTTGGCGAAAGATATAAGATCGCGATCATTGAGGATGCCTGCGAGGTCGTAGGCGGCACATACAAGGGACGCGCCCTCGGCAGCCTCGGTACCTGCGGCGCCTGGAGCTTCGACCCGAACAAGACCCTCACCGTCGGCGAGGGCGGCATGGTCTTCACCGACGACCATGATATCTGGTACCGGATGGACTGCTATCACGACCACGGCCACATTCACAGCAAAGAGCATGACCGCGGCGCGGAGGGAAAGTTCGGCTTCGGCGTCAACTACCGTATCAGCGAGGTGCAGGGGG
>CAKSWL010000319.1 GCA_934511335.1 uncultured Cloacibacillus sp.
TCGTCGGATCGACGACTACTACTATATTGGGGTTCTGCACGCCGCAGCGGCGCCGTATCGGGGAATCGGAAACTCTGTTGTATGCGCGGATCGGCGCGCCCTGACGTTCCGCGCCATATTCCGGGAATGCCTGGACATGTTTGCCCTCTTCAAAAAGGACCTCCGCGAGTATCGCCGACGCGCTCTTTGCCCCCTGTCCGCCGCGGCCGTGCCATCTTACTTCTACCGTCTTCTGCATTTCATACTCCTCCTTGATCTCTTAAACCATTTGTTTTTAAATTTTGGTATAAAAAAACGGAGCCCCTTCAAAATCGAAAGGGCTCCGCAACTCGCTTGACAAACGGCGCTAGACGCCGATCCTGCGAGGAGGAGCCGCGTTAATAATTATAATTATTATGTTCTGTCTGCTGATGTTTCTTAACATAACGTTTCCTCCCTCCTACAGAATGGAGGGATGATAACATTCATTTATCCTGATGTCAAACCTTTAAAATAAATGATTTACAGGGGCTAACGCAAAATATATCGACATAACTAAAACAATAAAGCTATTTTTACCTGCCGTCGTCAGGCAAAAATCAGTTTAAGCATAATAAAGCTTTGATTATGGGAGCCCCGTCGATGAAAACCGCCGCGAAAAGGGCGAAAGATATGATCGCCCCAAACAGTTGCGATCTCACAAAAAAGGGACGGCCGCTTCCAGAGGCCGCCCGCCTCAAGCCTCTGCCTCGAGACGCCGCCGCGCGAACGCTATTTTTGATTTGCGCGGCGGTAGACCCTAGGAACGCGTTTTCCGACACAGCATAAAAATTCGTAGGGGAAGCGGCCCGAGAGCGCCGAGAGTTCTTCGACGGGGATGCTTTCTCCGCCGTCCCTGCCCAGCAGGGTAACTTCATCTCCCTGCCCGACGCCGGGGATATCTGTGACGTCGGCCATAAATTGATCCATGCAGACGCGTCCGATAATGCGCGCCCTCATTCCGCGAATCAGCACGCTTCCCTTATTTGAAAGGCTGCGCGGATAGCCGTCGGCGTAACCGACGGGGATGGTGGCGACGACCGTCCTCTCCCTGCCGGTGACGTAGGTGCCGCCGTAGCTTACCGGCACACCGGCCTCCAGCTCTTTTACATGGGAAATATGGCTTTTTATCTCCATCGCCGGCCTCAGCTCCACGCCTGTATTCGGCGTTTCGTCCGAAGGATAGACGCCGTAGAGGGCGATGCCGGGACGCACGGCTTCCATGTCTCCCTCGCGGTTCCACAGGGCGCCGGCGCTGTTGTTGCAATGGCGCATCGGGATATCTATCCCCGCCTCCCCGACAAGGCGCAGAAAGACGTGGAATTCGGCGAGCTGCTTTCTGGTAAATTCGAGCTCCTCTTCATCGGCGCGGGCGAAGTGCGTAAAAATCCCCTCAATCCGCAGGTTCGGAAGCCTGCTGATCGCGGCGATTTCCGCCAAGCTCTCCCGCGGATCGCGGAAACCGATACGCGACATCCCCGTATCGACGGCCAGATGTACCGGCAGCGTGCGTCCTGCCTGCGCCGCGGCGCGGGAAAGCTCCTCCGCCGACGCGAGGCTGAACAGCGTCGGGCGGATATCCCTCTCGACAAGCGTTCCGTAATCTTCAGGAAAGGCATGTCCCAGTATCAGCACCGGCTTAGCGATTCCTCCGTCCCGCAGCTCCTCGGCCTCTTCCGCCGTAGAGACGGCGAAGCCCCAGACGCAGGCCTCGGGTTCGAGGTGCCGGGATATGGGCACGGCTCCGTGGCCATAGGCGTCGGCTTTGACGACGGCGATCATCTTCGTACCCTCCGTCAGGCTGCCGCCGATATTTTTCAGGTTCTCCATGATGGCGTCCAGATCGATGGACGCATAGACGCGGTCATATTTTTTCATTGCAGTTTTGCGGCGCCGCACCGGCGGCGCCGGCTTCCTTTCCCGGCAGATGTTTTATCTGGCTCAGACGGTGGTAAGGAGCCATTGGCGCCGTTATATTTTATTAATTATAAATAAACTCAGGGTGATATTCAACATGAAATTTGCGTGCACGGCGGCAGAGACAACATACGGCCGCCGCCCTATCTGCCGTTCCAGCGGCAGCTTTTTATATCGACGCGTCCGTCGGGCAGAAAGGCGATGCCTTCGGCCTTAAGCAGCGTCCGGCATGCGTCGGCGTCCACGCCGCCGGCAAG
>CAKSWL010000320.1 GCA_934511335.1 uncultured Cloacibacillus sp.
TCGCTCCTATCTCTCAACAATGAATTTGCTTAACAGCCGCCGTCAGTCCTAAAATCTCCCCGCGCCAGCGGCAGCCAATATCGCAGATAGAGCATGGAGGCCGCCGCGAAGACCGCAAGGCCGACGACGCGGAAAGTGTTGCTCACGCCCAAACAGGGGGAAAACCAGCCATAGATCATGGGGCTGATCATCCAGCCGGCATCGATGACGAGCAGGACGAGGCCGGTAGCTTTGGGGTGATAGGCGACCGGCAGCATGTCGCCGACAAGCGAAAGGTCCGTGGGAAAACCGATGCCGATGCCGACGCCGAAGAGCAGACCAAAGAGGATGAACATCGGCGCGGTGGAGCTGAAGGAGAGCCCCAGCAGCGCGAACCCCATCAGCGCAGCCGCCGGCGCGGCCAGCCTCACACGCGGAACGCCGGAGACGATGCGGAAGGCCGCCGTGCGGATTAGCACCGCGGCAAAGGCGTTGGCGACCATAAAGTAAGAGACAGGGACGGCGCGGACGTTTGCCAACGAAGCCATCGAAAGGCTCATCGCGTCGGCAAGTCCCATCGCAGCGGCGGTAAAGAGGAGCACTTTTACCCCCTTTGCCTTAAAGAGGCCGGCATAACTGCCCCACTTATCCTCTCGCCCTCCAGAATAGCTAAGGTCCTTCACGAAATAGCTCGCGGCGGCGCAGGCCAGCGAAGCAAACGCCGGAGACCAGATATACAGTTCGCGGCAGCCTTGCATCAAGAGCCACTCGCTTAGAGGGACGACCGTCGCCACCGGCAGCATCGAACCGGTCGTAAAGAGAGCGAAGCCGATCCCTCGAGATTTTTCGTCAAGCAATATCGACTGCGCCGCTACGGTGGAGACGACGAAGACGCTGACGCATATCCCAGTCACCGCGCGAAAAAAGAGCAGCAGCAACGGGCTCTCAAGCGAAAGCGCGATCCCCGCCGACATCGCTACACAGAGGAGCGAGCTGCCAATCAAGGAACGCCTTATGTCAAATTTTTCCATCACGATGCTGCCGAGCGGACGGCAGAGCAGCATCACCAGATAAAAAATACTGAGAAAAAGTCCTACGGCCTGAGGCGAGGCCCCCATACTCTCGTAAAAGGGGCCGAAGAGAAAATAAATATTGGAGACGCAGGTGATACCGTAATAAGCCAGGAATATCAAAATTATCTGGCGGCTGTTCTTCATCGCATTAACTCCTGCCTTTAAAAAAGGCGCCCTCCGCAAAGGGGGCGCCTTTACCATATTTCGTGAAAAGATTATTCTTCTTCGTCTTTGCGTTCCTGGGCGGCCTGATCGATGACCTTCTTCGCGATATCGCCCGGGACCTCTTCATAATGGCTGTACTCCATCGAGAAGGTACCGCGTCCCGAGGTCATCGAGCGAAGGATGATCGCGTAGCGGAACATCTCCGAGAGCGGGCACTGGGCCTTGACTATCTGGAGCTTCCCTTCGCTGTCGATCCCCATGATGCGTCCGCGGCGGCTGTTGAAGTCGCCCATGACGTCGCCGAGGCAGTCCTCCGGCACCGTCACTTCGACGTTCATCACCGGCTCCATCAGGACCGGGTTCGCCTGCTCCATGCACTTTTTGAAAGCGATGGAGGCTGCGATCTTAAAGGCCATTTCTGAGGAGTCGACGTCGTGATACGAGCCGTCGAAGATCGCGCAGGAGAAGTCCGTCGCCGGATAGCCCGCAAGGAAGCCGCGCGCTGCCGCCTCACGAAGGCCCTTCTCCGCGGCGGGGATGTAGTTCTTCGGCACGACGCCGCCTACGACACGGTCGATAAACTCGATGCCCGCATTCTTATCAAGCGGCGCGAGCTCGAACCAAACGTCGCCGTACTGGCCGCGGCCGCCGGACTGCTTCTTGTGCTTGCCCTGGGCGCTGGCCTTTTTCTTGATCGTCTCACGGTAGGGGACCTTCGGCGTGTGCGTATCAAGATCCACCTTGTAGCGCTCTTTGATCTTCGAGAGCATGATGTCGAGATGCATATCGCCCATGCCGGAGAGCACCGCGTCGTTCGTCTCGGGATTCTTGACGAAGGAAAGGGTACGGTCTTCTTTAAGCATCTTCGTTATCGCGTTGCCGAGCTTGTCTTCGTCTGCGCGGCTCTTCGGGAAGACCGCCACGCTGTAGACGGGCTTCGGGAACTGTATCGGGC
>CAKSWL010000321.1 GCA_934511335.1 uncultured Cloacibacillus sp.
GTGCTCCGTGTTCGCCGAAAGCGCCGCCAGCGCAATCTCAGGCGTGATAAAGAGATCCTTTGGCGTTGTGAATGCCGCGTTGCCTGCCGTCTGCAGCTTAATCACCACCTTCGTACCGCCGCTTGCGGCATTAATAGAGCGGATCACGAGCCACAGACCTATATAAGCGTCGCCCTTGACATCCGTCTTGATAATATCGCTTGCCCCGGAGCCGCCGGTAAGACTATAGGCGGGGAAAATATTCTTCGCGTCGCGTATGCTCATCTTAAAAACCTCCTTATGCGAACGTTACGGCCGCTTCGGCCTTGCTGATCGCGTCGCAGCGGCGCACCGGGATCTCGTCGAAAGCCAGCACCCTCTTGCCGGCCGCCGTATCCCACGTTAAATTGACATTGCTCTTGTCGAGGATCTGGTTGCGCAGCGCCGTGCGCACCTCGCGCACACAATAGAACGACGGCTTGCAAAGCCCCAGCTTCGGGATCATCTCCGACGCCTCGATCATCAGCTTCATCAGATTGACGGGCGACGCCCCCGCAAGCGAATCAAGATCGATATTCGCGATGCGGACGATATAGCGCCAGTCGCGCACGCAGAAACCCATTCGCCAGGTATAATGGCCCTTATAGCCCATATAAGTGCCGCCGTCGGCGTCCTTTAGCTCCACCCTGCCCAAATCCTCGTGCTGCAGGCCGGCCGTCGTGCCCTTCGGAAAAACTCCATGCACCGTATGCTCGCCCCAGCCGACAAGATAAATACTCGTGCGCTTCGTTCCGGACTCTCCGGTCTTTCCGCCGTTTAAAATATTCTCGCCGCTCTCCGCCGACTTAAGCGAAAAACGCGGCGCGATGCCGAGAAACCGATCCGGCGTCTTTCTCAGATCTCCGTAAAACACCGTTGAGGCCATCTCCTGATTCATCGCTTCGATAAAAGGCTGATCCTCCGAAAGCCGGAAAGCGGAAACATCCTGCGCAAGCTCAACCAGCGCCTCGTCGATCTCCGAGAAAGCCTCAAGGCGTCCGCAGACATCCGTATGCTTCACCGTCTTCGACTTCGACGGCTGCACCCCCTTGTTGATCTGCCTCCAGGCCACCGTCGGCAGCCCTGTGCGGATGGTAGTCTCATGCCCCGTAGGCAGATTGCCCTCGATGAAACCCATATCCTCAAGGATGTCGTTCGTCTTATTCATCATCTCGACGATCGCGGGAACGCGCCCGTTCGGATCCTTCCTATTTGCCCAGTCGATCAAAGTCAGGTAATTACTTTCTATCACTGCCATAAAAAATCCTCCTTAACCCTTCTCGGCGCCGCCGTAAAGCAGCGTCGCGGTCTTCTGCGTACGGGCCGCAGAACTGCGCCCGACCGAAACATCCTCTGAAATCGCCACGCCGACGCGGTAAAAAAACTTCACCACGGCGGGATGATACTCCAGCCCGCTGTCGCGCAGCACCTCCACGAGCTCCGTATCGCCGAACCTATTCAGCGCCTTAAGGCCGACGCCGAGATTCTGCCTGAGATTCTTGCCTCCGACCTCCGCATCATCGACAAGAGACCTCTTCCACTCCTCCACCCTCTGGGCGCAGCTCTCGTGAAAGCCGTCGAGCTCCCTCTGTACCTTCTGCGTCACCAGATCGGCAAGCGCCTGGGCGTCCTCGCCCGTCACCTTATACTTCTGCAGCAGCGGCGTCGCCGCCTCCACCATCCCCGAGTCGAGATCAAAGCCCTCCGGAACCTTGAACTCATACGGCTTTGGCTCTATGCCTCCTCCTTCATCATCACCCTCTCCCCTCTGCCCCCCCTGATCTTCCTTACCCTCGGGGCCGGTAAGCCCCTCAAAAGAGAGGCCCTCCTTAGATACGCCGCCGGTATCTCCCTCCGCACCCGGCCTGCCTGCCGGATCAGCGCCGTCATCAGCCGCCGAGGCTGCTTCTTCCGCCGCCGGCGGCACGCCCTCCGTACCCTGCTGCGCGGTCTCGATTACCTTTGCTTCCTCTCCCATAACCATTCCTCCTAATAACAGTCAGTTTTAAAAATGTCCGGATTCTCCGTGCATTCCCCATACACAGATATCTCCGTCGCCGAATACTCCCAATCCTTACCGGCATTAAAAAAGGCCTCCGCCTTAGCGGAAGCCTGCCCCGGATCATCTGCTCTCACAATAAACACC
>CAKSWL010000322.1 GCA_934511335.1 uncultured Cloacibacillus sp.
CTGGAGTCAACGACTCTGCTGAATGATAATACAATAGATCTGATTATTGGCGTAGGTACGGTATATTTGACGCTTACAAAGCTAGCGCCTCCCGCGCCACAACGCCGGAATAAGGAGCGCAAAGAGCGAAAGCGGAGCGATGAGGCCGCTATTGCAGCCGGACGAACCGCCGCCCTCTTTCAGGCTGAAAGAAAAGATATTGTCATAATCCTGGGCCGCGGCCACCTTCGCCGTCAGGCTGGATAGATTGTAGACTACGGACCAGCGCGTGTTGCTCGTCCCCGTCTCGCCAGGCTTCTGGCTCAAATCCTTCAGCAGCGCCATAGCCTCATTCTCCGAGAGCACGTTGGATGCGGCCTCAAGACGCGCCTTGATTTTGTTATACCTTTCAAGCCCGTGGTCATGATGGGATGGGGTCGTGATCAGCGCCTGCACATCCTCGTTCAGGTAGAAATTCGTCACATAGTTGGCGTCGATGACATGCAGCACGCTCTCGTTGTCATATTCAAAAACCTTCGCCTCTCCCGTCCTGTCGGCGACGAGAAAGTGGAAGCTCGCCCGGGGGAAGGAAGACCACATATTATATTTTTTCAGCAGATCCTCGGCCTCCTTCACCGTCGCGGCTCTGTCGAGCAGCAGCCGCAGCGACACCGTGGTAGTGATGTCATATTTTCCGGCCTCATCTTGGCTCGTCGGGAACTCGTCGAGCCACAGGACGCTGACGGCGAGCCCCGCCTCGTTCATCCCATCCATAATCAGATAGGGGAACATCGCCGTATAGGAGATATCCGTCTTTCCGTCGCAAAGGCTGTCGGAGCCAAAGCCGGCGAAGGCCCCTGCCACCATGTTGATTGAAGAATAACCCTCTTTGGGGCTGATGCGCATGAGCACGGCGGCGTTTCCCTCCACCCCCGCGTCAAACTGGTTATAGTCAAAATTGCGCCCGTAAATCCTGCCGCCGCTCTCTGTTCTCACCGCAAAGGCGCTGCATCCGAACGAAGGCAGGGATGGCTGGGAGTTCTTTACGCCGAGAAGTTCGGCCGCAAGGAACTCCAGAAGCTCGTCTGAGTTTCTGGCGCCGGATTTCAGCACCTCGTCAAGCCGGTAGTCCGCGCTGTATTCCATCTTATAAAGCCCCCTGCCGCCCAGCTTTTCGATCGAAGCCGCTGAGGCTTTCTGTTCCTCCGTTTTAAGGTAAGGCGCGGGGTTGCCGCTGGCATAACAGATGCCAGCGCAGATAGACAAGAGATAGAGCGCTGACGCGAAAACAGACATAGATCTTATCATCAAACAACCACCCTTTATAAATATAAATTTTCGTCGATTATAACAGCGCGGCTGCGGCGGTGCAATCCGCCGCAGCCGCAAAAACAGCACTGTTATAAATGCAGGATGCGGAATGATTTTCTATAGAAATTACACATTCAGGATGTATAATCATTATGCTGTGAAGTATGCTCGTCTCGTTAAGGAAAAGAGAAGAACGGCTTCAGCGCCTTTAAGTTCCATGACGGGGCGGCTGGCTGCTTTTCGCAATGGAGGCGGCCATGTATGGACCGCCTCGGCGCGAGATGCGAATTTTATTTTTAAGGATGATACGACTTTATGAAAATCACCGAAATTTCCCTGCGCCGCCCGGTAACGGTCCTGATACTCACCATCGCCACCGTCATTTTCGGCGCATACTCCTATATGAATATGGGCGTGGAACGGATGCCTAACGTGGAGTTCCCGATCGTCGTCGTGCGCACGACGATGGACGGCGCCAGCCCTGCAATCATCGACAACGACGTTACCGACTTGCTTGAATCGCGCATCAACACCATCGAGGGCATCAAGAATATGAGTTCCAGCAGCTACGAGGGGCGTTCGGTGATCGTCGTCGAGTTCGAGCTCGACCGCAACATCGACTTCGCGGCGGCCGACGTGCGCGGCAAGGTGAGCATGGCTGCGGGGCAGCTGCCAGACGACTGCGAGGCCCCCCAGGTCGACAAGTACGATCCTTCGGACCGTCCGATAATGAACATCGCCGTCAAAAACGACGGACGCACCGACATGAAGACGCTCTCCCGCTATGTGGACAAGATAGTGACCGAGCGTCTTCAAACTGTAAAGGGAGTAGGCGGCATCCAGCTCGCGGGCTTCCGCGAC
>CAKSWL010000323.1 GCA_934511335.1 uncultured Cloacibacillus sp.
GCCGCAGGGAATCCGGTTAAAAGCCGGGACGGCCCCTGCCACCGTAATCGGCGGGCGGACGGACGCATCGGGACTTTTTCCGAATTTGCGCCGGACGCCTGCGCGGAACGCGAAAATCGCCTTCCGCAGACGAAGCCGCATCAAGCCACTGTCGAAAGATGGGAAGGCGCGGCCGAGGATGAACGAGAGTCGGGAAACCTGCTGCGGAGATAGACTGGCTTCAAGCGCGCAGAGGGCGCAGGCAGCGGCTGACCGGCGAATAAAGACTGTGTAATTTTACGCGGGAGACGGTGTTTGCACCTCTCCCGCGTAATTTTTATACATTTGGAGGTCGTCGTCTTGCGAGGCAAAGTGTATGTTATCTTATTGTTTTCACTCGTGTTCACATTACTAATGGCACCCCCCCCCCTAATATGTAATCCTGTTGTCAGTATCCGCGCCGCCGCCGCCGATACTCCGGTAAAGCTGCCGGAAGAGCGGGTCACGGCGGACGCCTACGAAGAGGACAAGCTGCTCCTCTCGCCCGGCACCGTCTCCGTGATAAAGCCCCAGGAGATGAAGGGGGAGCAGAAAAACCTTCCAGAACTTCTCAAGCAGGTTCCGGGGCTGCACGTGATAGAGCTCAAGGGGCGCGGCGCCTACACCACCGTCTCCGTGCGCGGCAGTACGCCTTCGCAGGTGGCCGTCTACGTGGACGGCGTGCTGATGAACCTGGGCAGTGAGGCGGCCGTCGACCTCTCCACCATCCCCGTAGAAAACGTCGAGCGCATCGAAGTCTACCGCGGCTACATCCCGGCGCGCTTCGGCGGCGCGTCGATGGGCGGCGTCATCAACATCATCACGAAAAAGCCCGACGGCAAGGGCGAGGGCACGCTGCTCATAGGAGGGGGCTCCTACGGCAAATTCCGCGCCAGCGCCGCCTACAGTGCGAAGCTCGGCGACGGCGCGCTCTTCATCGGCGCCGCGCGCGACCAAGCGAGAGGAGACTTCACCTACCTCAACACCCGCAACGAATACGACCCCTACGACGACTATGAAGCCAAACGCAAAAACAACTCCTACCAAAACAGCGACGCGCTCGTCAAATGGCAGAACAAAAACTGGACCATAGAGGGCGCGTGGAAGCGCAACGACCGCGACCTGCCCCTGCCGGTGATGGGCATAGAGAGCGACAGATACTGGGAGCCGACCGCCGTGCAGGTCACAGACCAGTGGAACTTTGCGGCGACGCACCACCGCAGGATAGGAGATCTCGACATAGGCCTCCGCCTCGAATACCTGCGTCAGGAGAAAAAATATGACGACCCAAAAGACGGCGACAACCAGTTCGGCCTGCCCGGCTCGTCGTACAAACACAACAGATACGAGACCGACCGCTACGGCGCGGCGATAGACGGCTCCCTGCCGATAGGGAAAAGCCATCTGCTTGAATTCCTTTGGAACATTTACGACGAAACGCTGCACACGAAGGGCGACGTAATCAAATACTTTGAAGGGATGGAAAGACATACCAGGCATGCCTGGAACGGGCAGATACAGGACACGATAAGCATCGGCGCCAAAGACAAATTCTGGCTCACGCCGGTGATACGCTGGAACCACGCCGACGGACGTACCGAATTCTCCGGCGGGGCGGCGCTAAACTACAAATTTGACGAACATTGGAGCGCAAGGATCACCTACGGCAGCTACAACCGCGCCCCCAACATGTACGAGCTCTACGGCGACGGCGCCTTCGTGATCCCCAGCCCCCTGCTCGAATGGGAAGAGGGGAGACAGTGGGACGCCGGCGTCACGTGGAGGGGAGAGCTCTTCAAAGGCAAAAGCGAAATCACCCTCACATACTTCGGCAGCCATGTGGAGAACCTCATAGAATACTTCGTCGTCAACCCGCGCTACGCGCGCTACGAGAATGTGGGCGAAGCGCACATTAAAGGCCTCGAGCTGGAAGGCTCCATAAAATGGGATGACTGGGAAATATACGGCTCCGCCACCTGGATGGACGCGGTGAACAAAACGCCCGGCGCCTTCGACGGCATGCGCATCCCCAACCGCCCCGAATATGAGGGCTTCCTGCGCGTGGCGCGCAGCAACCTGCTGAAAAACAGGCGGCTCTCCGCCTTCGCCGAGGCGCGCTATAT
>CAKSWL010000324.1 GCA_934511335.1 uncultured Cloacibacillus sp.
CGTATACGCCGTTGGTGTCTGCGACCTTCGTCGCGTAATATTCCGAATCCGGCGAGGAGTCGACGATCTTGAGCTCGTCACGGAGCCACTGTATCGCCGCGCCAGCGACAAAGATCGAGCCTTCGAGGGCGTAAGAGACCTTTCCCTCCTCAAGCCCCCAGGCGATCGTGGTGACAAGTCCGTTCTTGGAATATTTCACTTCGTCGCCGATATTCATCAGCATAAAGCAGCCGGTGCCGTAAGTATTCTTGGCCTCTCCCGGCGTGAAGCAGGCCTGCCCGAAGAGCGCCGCCTGCTGGTCGCCCGCGGCGCCGGCGATCTTGACCGGGTCGCCGAAGAGCGATTCGTCCGTCTCTCCGTAAACGGCGCTGGAGGGCTTGACCTCGGGGAGCATGCATTTGGGGATGTTGAGCTCGGCGAGGATCTCGTCGTCCCATTTGAGTTCTTTTATGTTATAAAGCAGCGTACGCGAAGCGTTTGAATAGTCAGTTACGTGGATCTTGCCGCCCGAGAGCTTCCAGATCAGCCAGGTGTCGATCGTTCCAAAGAGCAGCTCTCCCTTTTCCGCGCGTTCGCGCGCGCCGGGGACGTTCTCAAGTATCCAGCGGAGCTTTGTCCCGGAGAAATAGGCGTCGATGACGAGTCCGGTCTTCTCGCGGAACATGTCGCCCAATCCCTTCGCCTTGAGGCTGTCGCAATATTCGGATGTCCGGCGGCACTGCCAGACGATGGCATGGTATACTGGTTCTCCGGTGTTTTTATCCCAGACGACGGTCGTTTCGCGCTGGTTCGTGATGCCGATTGCGGCGATATCGGTCGATTTCGCGCCGATCTTCGCCATCGCTTCAATGGCGACGCCGAGCTGAGTGGCCCAGATTTCGTTCGCGTCATGCTCTACCCAGCTTGCTTGAGGATAGTACTGGGTGAATTCCTTCTGAGCCACGCTGCATATTTCTCCCTTTTCGTTGAAGAGGATGCAGCGGTTGCTGGTGGTACCCGCGTCCAATGCCATGATGTACTTCGCCATAGCTGTCTTGCCCCTTTCTCTTTACATGGGATTTATTTTGTTAATTATATAGATTCTATAAATTAAACGGGATCAAGTCAATGGAATTTTTTGTTGATGAGCAATAATCTATTGCCAATCGCGGGCGGCGTATTCATAGTTTTCGTCCGGCATATGCTTCCGTCACGGAACAGCGAAGACAATGATAAATATAACTATAACGCGCAAAAGGGAAACCATCTTTCATAGTTGTCATATAAATCTTCTGGACTAGATGGAAAATAAGGCTCAGCGGCCTGATTGGCCGTTTTACTTCAGGTGATATAAATAGAACTTGCTTCCTATCGCGGCGGTATGCCACGTAATGAGTAGTGCTTTTGACGCTGGGGAGATTCTTATGAAAACTGTAAATAAAAAAATTATGGAAGCGTTGAGCGCCTCCGCGGCCGTTTCATTACAACGGTGTTGAGGCATCTTTTTACCTTTGCGGCGCTTGACGGATTAACTTGTTTGACCATCATTACGATATAGTTCATTATTTAGGCCCCAATTGTTTCTCTTAGCGACCTCTTGCGAGGGGCTATAATGAATATGTGCGCATAATATTGTACGTTATCCATTGACGATGTTTCACTGTTAGAGGCCCGCATCTGCCGATGTATGAAATCATATGCAGCAGAGATGGCGGTGAAAGAAGACGTTCTATGCGGAGCATATAGAGAAAGCCTCCACAGGCACAGGGGGCGCAAGGATGTTGTTGTGCGGCACGCTATCTAAAATTACACGAAAAGAGATGCCTGTTCCTATCTGAGGCGGCATCTCTTTAACGTGTTATTCTCCTGTTCTAGGCTTTACCTGCTTCTGCGCAGCCTTTCGACAAAGCGCGCGATGCGCGCCATCGCCTCTTTGAGTTCTTCGATGGAGTAGGCGTAGGATATTCTTACGTGCTTGTCGCCGCAGGCTCCGAAGGCCGAGCCGGGGACGACCGCGACATTTTCCGATTCAAGCAGCTTCGTGCAGAATTCTTCAGAGCCCATGCCAAATTCTGAAATGTCGGGGAAGACGTAGAAAGCACCGTAAGGCTCGAAACAGGGCAAAGCCATCTCACGGAAGG
>CAKSWL010000325.1 GCA_934511335.1 uncultured Cloacibacillus sp.
AGAGCAACAGCGACAAGTGCAGCCCAGGCTACCACGACCTGTTGAACGTACTCGAACGGCTGCGTCACGAGCTCCTAAAAACGCGGCATATAGGCGGCCGATGGGCGCGCGTAAACAAATTACAGGGAGGACCGTTTGACATACAAGCATATCCATACTGGTTCGGCGACATCGTCGTACAGTACGACGAGCGTCAAACCACGGAAGAAGAAAGCATAGAGGAGGAAATAGATACCTATGGCAGCGCATACGGAAACGACGAAACAAGCAATTGGCGATATCCAGCCGACAGCCCAGACTGCACCGGCAATGAACGTCTCACAAGATGAGGCGGCACTGGAAAAATATAGTTTTAAGGGTCCGAGGATTTATGTCGGGCCGAATGTGCGAACAAAGGGGCTGCACTTTGGCGCGGGCTTTCGCGACGGACTGCCGAAAGCGGTCGCGGAGCTTTGCGTCGAATACCCAGATGTATTCGAGCTTTTTGTCGAGCCGTCACGCCTGACGGAGTTCCGCGTAAAAATGTCCATGGAGGGCACGGCGGAACATCAGGTATTGGCAGCGGCATCGGAATTTCTGATCAGGGGGGATTAATAATGGCATTTTTTCATGGCGTAAAGACAACTGAATCGCCGACAAGCATCATTCCAGCCGCGCCATGCGAAGCGGCGATACCCGTCTATTTCGGCACCGCGCCGGTGCACTACACGCCGACGCTAAAGAACAAGATAAACTACCCTGTGCTTTGCTGTTCATACGCCGACGCTGTACAAACGCTGGGATATAGTTCGGATTGGAAGACATGGACGCTCTGTGAAAATATATACGCGCAGTTCGCCCTTTTTTCGATGTCTCCTTGCATATTTGTCAACGTATTTAACCCGCTAAAACATAAAAAGTCTGTATCATCAGAGACGGTCACCCTCGTGTCTGGGATCGGCACCCTGGCGAAGAAAGAGGCGCTGTTGTACAGCGTCGTCGTCAAAAACATCGACGGCGCGACGACGTATACAAAAGACACAGACTACACCCTGTCGCGCAGCGCAAACGGGGTGACCACCGTTATCAGGAAGAAAGGCGGAGCTATTGCCCTAGATACCGCGTCGCTGAAAGTAACGTATGACTATGCAGATCCTTCGATGGTCACCAAAGACGATATCATCGGCGGCCTCAACGCCGCCACCGGCGACGAAGAGGGGCTCGAAGTGATCGAGAGAGTCTACCCCATCACTCGCAAGGTCCCGGGGCTGATCGTCGCCACGGGATGGAGTCACGACGTGGAGGTCGCCGCCGTTATGGCCGCTAAAGCCTGGAACATCAACACGCTCTTTAAGGCATTGGCGATAATAGATCTCCCCGTGACCGGCACCGGCGCGCCAAGACTCTATACAGATGTGCCGGCGTACAAAACGACGAAAAACCTTATCGACGATCTGCAACACGCCCTCTGGCCGATGCTGCGTCTCGGAGAAACCGAATACCGCTACAGTTCGCAGTTTGCGGCGTTAATTCAGTGGACGACGCACCATAAAGGCAAAGACATACCCTACGTCTCGCCCTCGAACCAGAACATCAAGTGCGACAGCCTGATATACGGCGCAGAAAACGCCCGCAGCGAAGTGTCCATGTCGCTTGCAAAGGCAAACTACCTCAACGAGAACGGCGTCACTACGGCGCTGAACTTCTCCAAAGGTTGGACCGCATGGGGCAACCGCAACGCCTGTTATCCGGGCAGCACGGACACAAAGGACGTGTTCATCACCAATCGCCTCATGTTCAACTGGCTGCAGGCGGAGTTCATTCTCACCTTCTGGCAGAAAGTAGACGCCCCGATCACGCGCCGCCTCATCGAGACGATCGTCGACAGCTTCAACGACAGGCTCAACGGCCTCACGGCGCAGGAGGCGATCCTCGGCGGGCGCATCGAATTTCGCAAGGAAGACAATCCCGTCTCTAGCCTCATCGACGGGAAGATCAAGTTCAAAATATACCTCACGCCCCCGCCGCCCGCGGAAAGCATTGAGGCAGATTTTGAGCTGGACCCGGAATACTTGGGCACGTTATTCAGCGAGTAGGAGTTGAAATAAATGATAGGGATAC
>CAKSWL010000326.1 GCA_934511335.1 uncultured Cloacibacillus sp.
GCGCCGAAACCGGCCAGTTCCTCGCAAGTGAGATCATGAAGTTCGGCATCTTCGAGATGGTCTACGACGGAAAGGGCGGCGTCCCCGGATGCACCTGGAAATTCCGCGACGACGTCAAGGCCGGCTTCTCGCTCTACGACCTCGCCGACAAGCTGCGCTCAAGGGGGTGGCAAGTTCCCGCCTATTCGCTCCCCGCGGACGCGCAGAATATCGTCGTCCAGCGTATCCTCGTCAGGAAGGGCTTCAACCTCGACATGGCCTCCCTGCTTATCGAAGATATGAAGAGGGCCCTTGAATATTTTAAGAACCACCCCGTCACGAAGCCCCTTACGGAAGCGGAGACTGGAAGCTTTAAACATTCGTAAACAAATACCGGCGGATTACGTACATTCCGAGAGAGGCCGGAACAATCCGGCCCTTTCGGGATGTCTATTCAAAAAACATCGAAAGGAGAAAACATCATGAGTGCTGAAAACAAACCCGCATCCGGCACAAAAAGCGGAACGATCGGCGTCTTTACACTGGCGATGATGAACGTCGCCGCGATCGTCAGCCTGCGCGGCCTGCCGGCAGAGGCGGAATATGGCCTCTCATCGGTATTCTATTACATCTTCGCGGCGGTATTCTTCCTGATCCCCGTGGCGCTCGCCGCGGCGGAAATGGCGACGGCGTGGCCGCAGAAGGGAGGCGTCTTCAGGTGGGTCGGCGAGGCATTCGGAGGAAGGTTCGGCTTTGTCGCTATTTTCCTTCAGTGGATGCAGAACACGATATGGTTCCCGACAGTCCTGACCTTCGCCGCAGTCTCCGTGGCCTACGTCGGAGCGGACCCCAGCTCGGATTCCGCCCTCGCGGCAAATAAGATGTACACCTTGGCGATCGTCCTCGTATTCTACTGGGGCTCGACACTGATGAACTTCCGGGGGATGTCCCTCTCCGGCGCGATAAGCAAATGGGGGACGCTCATCGGCACGGTAATCCCCGCCGCGGTCCTCATCGTCCTCGGCATCCTTTACTATGCGACCGGACATACAATATACATGCCGCTCCACGCAAGCGACCTCATCCCCGACCTAGGCGACTTCAGCAACCTTTCGCTCGCGGTGAGCATCTTCCTCTTCTACGCGGGGATGGAGGTCTCGGCGGTGCATGTCAACGAGGTTGACGACCCGCAGAGAAACTACCCGCTTGCGATACTCATCTCCGCGGCCATCACGGTGGCGATCTTCGTCTTTGGAACGCTGGCGATCGGTTTCGTCATCCCCCAGAAGGACATCAACCTGACGCAAAGCCTGCTCGTCGCCTACCGCAGCCTCTTCAGCACCTTCGGCCTCGAGTGGCTGTCGCCGGCAGTCGCGATCTGCCTCGCCCTCGGCGTCTTCGCGGGCGTCAACACCTGGATCGCCGGGCCGAGCAAGGGTATCCTCGCCGTCGGCAAGGCCGGATATCTGCCGCTGATCCTTCAGAAGACGAACAAGCACGGGGTTCAAGTGAACATCCTCCTCTTCCAGTCAGCGATCGTCACCATACTATCCGTCATCTTCGTCCTGCTCCCATCGGTGCAGGCGGCCTACCAAATACTCTCCGCCCTCACCGTCACCATGTACCTCATCATGTACATGCTGATGTTCGCGGCCTTCCTGAAACTGCGCCTCAAAGAGCCGAACACGCCGCGCCCCTTCAAGGTGCCCGGCGGTGAGCTCGGTATGTGGCTCGTCGGCGGCGTGGGGCTCGTGAGCGCCTTTGCGGCCTTCCTCGTCGGCTTCATACCGCCCGGACAGATACCGGTAGGCAGCCCAACTGAATGGATCGGCCTGCTTATCGCCGGCAACTTGCTGGCGGTCGGCGCGCCCCTCCTCATCTACCACTCCCGCAAAGAGAGCTGGAAGACCGCCGAGGGCACGGACTCCTTCGAGCCCTTCAGCTGGCAGAAAAAACCTGACGCCCTCTCAAAAACGGCGGCTAAATAAAAAGCGCCGGCGCAGCGGGCAAAAGGCGGCGGCCGGGATCGAAACGCCCCCGCCGCCGCTGAACCGACAACTTCGCTGCGCGCAAATTCCCTGCCTGTCATCCTCACGAGTCCCCGCCTCAGGGC
>CAKSWL010000327.1 GCA_934511335.1 uncultured Cloacibacillus sp.
TCTAATAAATCACAAATAGAATCCCTACACCGCGTAGGCTTCGGGGGTATCCTGCGGCTCCTGGCCGATGTTCGCGAAATTCTCCTTCGCGAACTTGTTGGGCAGGAAGTCTTTGGCGACCTGCGGGAAGAGGATGTAGGACAGGACGTCCTCGGGCTGCGTACACCACACGCCGATCTCCTTCTTCGCCTGCTCAATTTCGGGAGCGATCCTCTCGCCGGGGCGGCAGGTGATCGGCTCTTCGTCGCCGAGAACAAGCTTCTGTATCTCGGGATCGACGGGCGCGGGGGTCTTGCCATAGTAGCCGCGGAAATACTGGCGCACTTCGTTCGGCACCATCTTCCAGCGTTTGCCGGAGATGACGTTCATCGCCGCCTGCGTGCCGACTATTTGGCTGGTCGGGGTGACAAGGGGCGGATATCCCATCTCTTTGCGGACGCGCGGCACCTCTTCGAGAACCTCGTTGAATTTCTCTAAGCAGCCCCCCTCTTTGAGCTGGCTCTGGAGGTTTGAGTACATCCCGCCGGGGATCTGGTAGAGAAGGATGTTCACATCGACGCCGCTGACGCCCATGATGATGTCCTTATACTTTTCACGGAGCATCTGGTAATACTTGGCGACGGGCAGCAGCTTTTCCAGCGAAAGCCCCGTGTCGAGCGGGCCGCCGGCAAGCGCCGCGACCACAGTCTCGGTGGCCGGCTGGCTCGTGCCCATCGCGAAGGGAGAGATCGCACAGTCGACGACGTCCGCTCCCGCTTCGAGCGCCGCCATATAGCTCATCGCCGCCATGCCGCTCGTATAGTGGCTATGTATCTGTACCGGCAGATCGACCTTTTTCTTGATCGCTTTTACGAGCGCCGAGGCGGCTACCGGCGAGAGAAGGCCGGCCATATCCTTGATACAGATGGAGTCCGCGCCCATATCGGCCATGTCGCGCGCCTGCTTCGCGAAGAGGTCGAGAGTGTGAACTGGCGATATCGTGTAAGAGATCGTCATCTGCAGCTCACCGCCCTCTTTTTTGACGGCTTCAGCGGCGATCGACATGTTGCGCAGGTCGTTCAGAGCGTCGAAGACGCGGACGATATCTACGCCGTCGCCGATGGCGCGTTTCACGAACTCACGTACCACCTCGTCCGAATAGTGGCGGTAGCCGACGATGTTCTGCCCGCGCAGGAGCATCTGGGTCTTGGTCTTTTTAAGGCGTTTCTTTATTTGACGCAGCCTCTCCCACGGATCTTCGTTCAGAAAGCGCATCGCCGAATCGAAGGTCGCGCCGCCCCACATCTCGATCGCGTGGTAGCCGACTTCGTCCATCGCCTCGCAGATCGGCAGCATATCGTTCGTGCAAAGGCGCGTCGCCATGATCGACTGGTGCGCGTCGCGGAAGGCGGTCTCCATGATGCCGACGCGCGGCTTAGCCTTCGCCGCAGGGGCCGCCGGCTTTTTGTTTTCCGTCACGGTCACCGCTTCAGGCTTTTCAGCCTTTGCCGCAGAGGCTGCCTGAGCGGAGGCGCATGTCGTGATCTTTGTCGCGATTACTTTACCGTTGCCGTCTTTTATCTCTTTTTTGATTTCCATCTCAGACATGGATACTCTATCCTTCCATCTTCATCTCAGCCATATGTTTGTAGAAGCGCCACTTGCCGCGAATGGCTTTTTTCTCCTCTTCAAGGAGCAGCGCCGCCTCTTCGGGGGCCGAAGCCCTGAGGCTCTTGTATCTCACTTCGTTGTAGATGTAGTCTTCAAGCGGCAGCGTCGGCTCTTTGCTGTCGATGATGAGCGGGTTTTTCCCCTCTTTGGCAAGGTCCGGGTTGTAGCGCATGAGCATCCAGTGGCCAGAATCTACCGCTTTTTTCTGCTGGTCCAGGCCCTTGACCATCTCTATGCCGTGCGCTATGCAGTGGCAGTAGGCGATGATGATGGAGGGGCCTTCGTAGGCTTCGGCTTCCTTGAAGACTTTGACGGTGTGCGCGTCGTTGGCCCCCAACGCCACTTTGCCGACGTAGACGCTGCCGTAGCTCATGGCCATCAGGGCAAGGTCTTTTTTGCCCTGACGTTTGCCCGCCGCCGCAAATTTAGCCACCGC
>CAKSWL010000328.1 GCA_934511335.1 uncultured Cloacibacillus sp.
GGGTTTCCTGTGATACTTTTTTATGCCAGGCAACTTCAGCGGTTTCGGCTGTCTGGCAGCAAAAACGACTATCTATAGTCGAACCGAAGCCCGACGCCGCACTCCATCACGGGAAGCTCTCGCGCCAGAGCCGCCTTCGCGGCAAAATCTGTGCAGTGGCAGGGATGGAGCCGCGCCACCTCCATCCTCTTCATGTAACCGGCGACCGCCGTCAGTTCCTCCGGCGAACATGACAACAGGTGGAAGCCGCCCACAATGTCCGCGATACGGCGCTCCCCCGTCACCTCACGAGCCCTTTGTACAATGTTGCAGATGCCGGAGTGCGAACAGCCGGTGATTATCACAAGCCCCTCCGGCCCCGCGTAAACAAGCGCGGAATCATCCAGACAGTAATCATCCCGCTCGCCGCCGTCATCCTTTATCTTGCCGACGGCACGGCGCGGCGTCACCAACTCCGGTATCTCCCCCAGCCACCAGAGCCCCGGCGCAAGCCTGCGCGGCCCCGCGGAGAGAACGATCCTAAAGTACTTGTCCAGATCCTTGGCTTTCATCTTCGTTCCGATAGCCTGCTTCCTGTGCACCTTATCCTCAAAGACAAGCGGGTGCGCTACCAGCAGCGGCCGGCAAGAGATATCCGCGCGCTCAAAAAGCGCGACCAACGAGCGCGTCCCCCATGTATGGTCATTGTGACCATGGGAGTATATGAGCCCGTCCATCCGCGTTAGATCGATCCCCATCAGCGCCGCGTTGCGTATAAAAACATCGGAATACCCCGTGTCAAATAAAAATTTTTTCCCGTCGCATTCAATCCAAAGAGAAAGCCCCGGCTCCCCCAAAAAGTATCTGCCAATAATCGTGTTGTTGTCGGTAAGGATGGTTACAGAAAGCATTTTTATGGTCACCTCTTCGATAAATTATCGTTTCATTTTCTTTGACGCCAGTGCAAAAGAAGGGCGCGATTTTATAGTGGGCAGGGCCTGTATCTGTTTTCCCGTTTCGACTGACGCGCCTATGAAGAAGAGTCGTCCTGCAACTGCAATACGCGCTTCCAGTACTCAAAAAGCTACAACGGCGCCTGATTCGTCATATCGCTTTTCTGCCTGCGCCGCCGCTCTTTCTTTTCTTCTTTTTAGCCTTACAACCCATAAATGACATCTCCTTTTAGCCGAATTTTTGATAATAAAAAAGACCTCCTAGCGATAAACATAAGGTCTTTTTTATGTATCTTTATCGTATGGGCTTGTTTTTATGAGATTACCCCCGCATCGCCGCTTGATACTTGGCATAACATGCCTTGATTGCCTCCATCATTCCGGCATCGTCAAGGTAGCCGCAATCGTCGGAGTCGCGGATCGCCTTGTTCGGCTCATAGTTTTCGACCGCGAGCGCAAGGTCTGCCATATATTCGTCGTCTTCCCAATCTGACCACCAGTCGTCAGGGTCTTTATCTCCCTGCATGATTTTGTCATACGCCTCCTGGAACCCGACGGGGGGTCAGCTTCCCGCCAAGAGCGTCCCTGCACAGCCCTATTATTTTCATGCCGAACGGCGTCGTTTTCATTTCTGTACCCATGACGTCCTCACCTTTCCTCCTTTGGTAACGGTCTTTAATACGTTGCTGTTTTTTGCGAAAAAGAGGGCGAGCCCTTCCTTGAATCTGACTTCTCCACCGCGCTCGTCAACGTACCGCGTCCCAGCTCTGTATGCGTTTATTATATCGTCAAGGTTTTCAATGCAAAATCTCTTGTGTCTGGAATTGAGCCGCCCGCGTATGCGGTTCAGCGCGTGCTCGGAGAAATCTATCCCTCAAAGGTCGAGCGCCGCAAGCCGCCGAATGCAAAGGATGCCGTCCGCGTCTTTGCGGTACATCTCCATCGCGCTGTGTCGGCCATTGCGAGACACGAAGTGCGCACGATCAGCTCGGCATCCTTGTCCTTCACTCCGTCGAGCCCCTAGTCTTTTTACTAACGCGCCCGTGAGGACGCGACTTAATGTTTCTTGAAACCCCCGGCTATGCCGGGGGTTCATTTTAGCTTACAGCTATGCTCATAATCTCCTCTGCCGTAAGATTAAGAAGGTCC
>CAKSWL010000329.1 GCA_934511335.1 uncultured Cloacibacillus sp.
CCCTCCACCAGCGCATTGAAATTGTCCCGCAGCGACATCCTGGTGTTTTTCTTGAGCGCGCTGACGGCGATGACCGCCACCACGCCGATGAATCCCGCGCGCAGCGGCGTATATTTCATCAGCAACGTGACGATCACAACGATGACGGGGATCAGCAGATGGCCGTCGCTCTTCATTACCTCCCTCACCGAGGGCAGTTCTTTCTTCGGGATCCCCATCAGCTTCTGCTTGCAGGCCCTGATATGGACGTTAGTGAATATCGCCGTATAGTAGATGAGCGCCGGGATGATCGCGGCGGCGGCGATGGAAAGGTAGGGAATGTTGAGGAATTCACTCATGATGAAAGCCCCGGCTCCCATGATCGGCGGCATCAGCTGACCGCCGGTTGAAGCGCAGGCCTCGACCGCGCCGGCATAGAAGGGAGGATAGCCGACCTTTTTCATAAGCGGGATGGTAAAGGTTCCCGTAGTCGCCACGTTGGCGACCGATGAACCGTTGATCGTCCCCAGCAGCCCGGAGGCGACGACCGCCACTTTCGCGGGGCCGCCCGGCTTGCTGCCGGCGACGGCAAGCGCAAGTTCGTTAAAGAACTTCGCGCCGCCGCTTTGCGAGAGGTAGGCGCCGAAGATGATGAACACGATGACGAAGGTCGCCGACACGCCCAGCGCCAGCCCGAAGATGCCCTCCGGCGTCAGGTACATATGCTGTATTATGCGGTTGAGGGAATAGCCGCGTATCTGGAAGATCCCCGGCGCGTAATTTCCAAAATAGCAATATAGCAGGAAGATAACGCTCATGCAGGGCAGGACATTGCCGACGACGCGGCGTCCCGCCTCGAGGACGAGCAGGATCGCGGCCACGCCGAGGTATACCTCATACTCCATCGGCTCCGCGCCGCGCCGCGCGATGTCGTTGAAGAAGAAGATGATGTAGCCCGTAACACAGCCGGCAGCAACGGCAAGCAGCCAGTCATACCACGGCGTCTTCAGCTTCGAGGACTTGCGCGAGGCGGGATAGAGAATGAAGACCGCGACAATCGCGAAGGTAAGGTGCACCGCACGCTGAATGGTGATCGGCATCGTCGCGATACCGGCAGTGTATAGATGAAAGAGCGCCATCGCGGCAAGCCATAGGGAGATAAAGATCCCTTGAACGCCAGTGAGCCTGCGGTAACGGCTCTCGACGTCATACTTTTCTACGAGGCTGTTTACCTCCGCTTCATCCATACTGACGTCTTCTAATAAAGACTTGTTCCGTTTTTTTTCTTCCATATACTTTCCTCCTAAAAAAGACGGGCAAAAGATGGCGCGGGAATTACAGCCCCCGCGCCGTTCTCTCTCAGAATGTGGCGGCCGCGGGTTATTTCACAGCACCGATTTCTTTGTAGTACTTGAGGGCGCCGGGATGGAGCGGAACCTGGATGTATTTCAGGTTTTCGGGCGCCATCGAGGCGAGCCTTGTCGATACGTTGAGGATATCCTGCTTTTTATCATAGAGGGCCTTCGTCATCTGGTAGGCGGTCTCTGTATCGAGCTTGTCATTTGTAATAAGGACGTTCCAGCTTGCCATCGCCTTGACCGGTTTTGTCTGTCCCTTATAGGTGTCGGCGGGAATCTCGAAGGGGAGGTAATAGGGGAGCTCGCTGCAGAGTTTTTCTATCACTTCTGGCTCGAAGTCGCGGAGTTCCGCCGTGCCCAGCGTCGCTATCTCCACCACGCCGGCGATGCCTAAAGCGCCAACCGTGAGCCCGGCGTCGATGTTCTTGTCGGCGAAAGCGGAGGCGGTGTCGGAGAGTCCGAGGTTCTCAACCTTGATGTCTTTGTCGGGGTCGATGCCGTTCACCTTCAGAAGAGTGCGGACCGTTACCTCGGTGCCGCTGCCGACCGCGCCGACGGAGACGCGCTTGCCCTTAAGATCTTGGAGGCTTTTGATATTGCTGCCCTTGGCGACAAGGAAATGTATCGGTTCCGCGTAGAGGGGGACGAGGCCGCACAGCCCCTTCATCGCCTTGCCCTCAAAAGCGCCCTTGCCCTCATAGGCGAAGAAAT
>CAKSWL010000330.1 GCA_934511335.1 uncultured Cloacibacillus sp.
GTGCGCGACGGTATCGTGGTGGATTACGTAGGGGCGATCAGAATCGTGCGCTCGATGAAGGCCAGGCTCGAAGCGAACCTGGGCGTAAAGCTGACGAAGGCCGCCTGCGCGATCCCGCCGGGGATTTCGCCGGGGAACGCCAAGGCCATCGGCAATGTAGTCGAGGCGGCTGATTTTGAGCTTACGGCGATAGTAGACGAACCGACGGCGGCGGCTGCGGTGCTGGGAATAAGAGACGGCGCCGTGGTGGATGTCGGCGGCGGCACGACCGGCATCAGCATCCTTCGGGATGGAAAGGTCGTGCTCACCGCCGACGAGCCGACGGGAGGAACGCACATGACGCTGGTACTGGCGGGTTTTCACCGGACGTCGACCGAAGAGGCTGAACGTCTTAAAAAGGATCCCTCCCAGGAACAGAATGTCTTTCCCGTCATCAGGCCCGTCGTTGATAAGATGGCCTCGATCGTGGCGGGAGCCATCAGGGGCCACGAAGTGGAGACAATTTACGTCGTGGGCGGCGCCTGTTGCTTTAAAGAATTTGAAGGTATTTTTGAAAAACGGATCGGTATCCCCACGGTCAAGCCTGCGGCTCCGCTGCTGGTGACGCCGCTGGGGATAGCGATGAACGCATAAAGGCGGGTGATACTGTGAGAGAAGAATTTATGCTTGAAAGGGCCGAAGAAGCTCTGGTCGCCGAGGTGGTGCGCCGAGTGGCGGAAAAGCTGATAAGCGTCCAGAAAAAGGCGCTCGTCGTCTACACCGGTTCGCTGATCGGGTTCGTCCCCGCGCTCGTCAGCCTGCAGCAGCTTCAGCAGGCAGGATTCACCTTCGACCTTTTTCTCTCCAAGAGCGCGTCGAAGCTGCTTGATGTGGATACGCTGCGCGCAGTTCTGAATCCCGGAGCCTTTTATCAGGAAGAGAAGCTGGAGATCGCGCCCGAGGAGCTGGCCGCCCCCTACTACACGGTGCTTGTGCCGGCGCTGACGGTGAACACGGCCGCAAAGCTCGCCGCCTGCATCGCCGACACCCCCGCCGCGCGGATAATATCGAACTCCATGATGCGCGGCAAAAATGTCGTCATCACGCGGGACGGCAGCTGTCCGGAAAACTCCGAGCGCGCTGCGAAGGGCTACTGCATGACTCCGGCCCTGAAAGCGAAGCTCTCCGCAAACCTCGAGGCGCTGAGGGACTTCGGCGCGGCGATCTGCGGCTGCGACACGCTGGCCTTCAAGACGATGAAGCTCGTCGCGCCGAAGGCGGGAGGCACGCCGACCGCTTTGCGGACGGAAGCGAAGAGCTTCTCCTGCGCGAAACGGGTGATCGGCCGGAGGGATGTGGCCGCCGTTCCCGGCGGTTCACTTTTGAAAGTTCCCGGAAACGCGCTTGTGACGCAGCTTGCGCATGACGCGGCGCGCCAGCGCGGCGTCCGGATAGAAAAAGAGGTGTAGCCATGTATCTGGCAAGAGTTATCGGAACGGTCGTCTCCACAAGCAAGAATGCGGCTCTGATCGGGATGAAGCTGCTTATCGTCGAGCGGGTCAACGAAAGCCTCGAACGCGAAGGCAAATGCGAAGTGGCGGTCGATTCTGTAGGAGCCGGCACCGGCGAGCTCGTCCTGGTCCTTGAGGGAAGCTCCGCCCGGCGCGTCTTCAGCGAAAACGCCCCCGTGGACAAGGCCATCGTCGGTATCGTCGACACAGTCGAGGTGAGCTAGAGATGGCGAACCTTTACACGAAAACCGGCGATAAGGGGACGACGAGCCTGGTGGGCGGCAGCCGCGTCAGCAAGGCGGACGGCAGAGTCGAATGCTACGGCACGATCGACGAGGCCGGCTCGATGCTCGGGCTCGCCTATTCCCAGAGCAAGCTTGACTACGTGAGAGAGACCGTGCACGCGATACAGGGACGCCTCTTCGCGCTCGGCGCCGAGCTTGCGAGCGACGAGAAAGGCTTTAAAAAACTCAGGGACACGATCGGCGAGTCCGACATAAAGTTTTTGGAGAACGTCGTCGACAAATGCACGGAAACGACCGGCGTGCAGCGC
>CAKSWL010000331.1 GCA_934511335.1 uncultured Cloacibacillus sp.
TTTGTGGACGGGTTTCTTCTTTATCTCTTTTCTCCATAATAAAAGGCCTCCTGTGTTTTAGTGTATATCACAGGAGACCCTTTGGCATACTGCTTTCTTTCTTTTACAGGAAAACTTTCATACGCTCGTACACAGAAATGCCGGCTTGGGAGAGCGGAGCTTTTGTAAAAGCTCCGCTCTCTCCGGCGCCGTACGGCAAATAATCCGAGGCGCCGGCTTACAGAGGGATGTTCCCGTGTTTGCGCGCGGGACGCTCTTTTTTTCTGCCCCAGAACATCCGCAGCGTCTGGATTATCTTTATTCTCGATTCGGCGGGCTCGATCACGTCTTCAAATTTTCCCAGCTCGGCGGAGCGATAGGGATTTAAGAATTCCGTCTCGTACGCCTGCCTGTACATCTCCCGGGCCGCGGCCGGGTCGGCGGCGTGCTCGATCTCATTCTTATAGAGCACCTCCACGGCGGCGTCGGCTCCGACTACGGCGCGCTCACAGCTGGGCCAGGCGATGACGAAGTCCGCCTTCATGTCGATGCTGCACATTGCCGGCGTAGCGCCGCCGTAGGACTTTCTGATCGGCATGATGATTTTAGGGACGGTCGCCTCAGCCCACGCGTAGAGCAGTTTCGCCCCGTGTCTGATGATGCCGTCGTGCTCCTGATTGACGCCGGGCAGATATCCGGGGACGTCTACGATCGACAAAAGCGGGATATTAAAGGCGTCGCAGGTCCGGACAAAGCGCGCCGCTTTGCAGGAGGCGTTGATGTCAAGGCAGCCTGCCATGCAGCTGGTTTGATTGGCGACGACACCGACCGGCATGCCGCCCATTCGTATGAATCCGACCACGATGTTGCGGGCGTACAGCGGGGCGATTTCAAAAAAGAAATTATTGTCGGCGATTTTTGTGATAATGCTTTTCATATCGTAGACCTTGCGCTTGCTTTCGGGAATGATGTCGTTGAGCTCTTCTATCCGGCGAAAGACGTCGTCGTTATTGGGACAGACAGGCGGAAGCTGCCGGCAGTTATCAGGGAAAAAGCTCAGCAGGCATTTGATCTGCTCGATGCAGTCATAGTCGTCCCTCGCCATCAGATGAGACAGGCCCGATTTTGTGCTGTGCGTCATCGCGCCGCCAAGAGTTTCAAAGTCCACGATTTCCCCCGTCACCTCTTTGATGACGGCGGGGCCGGTGATAAAGGCTTTGCTGCTTTTGTCGACCATGACGATGAAGTCATTGAGGGCGGGAGAATAGGACGCGCCGCCCGCGCAGCTGCCCATGAGAGCCGAGATCTGGGGAATGACCCCGGAGGCGTTCACGTTGTTGTAAAAGATGGCGCCGTAGACTGAGGCTCCCGGCCCTTCTTGAAGCCTGCCGCCGCCGGAATCGTTCAATCCGATGAGTGGGACGCCGACTTCCAGCGCCAGCTCCTGCATCCTGGCGAGCTTCAGCCCATGCATCTCACCCATCGACCCTCCCAAAACGGTGGCATCCTGGGAGTAGGCGAACGCTTTTCTGCCGTTGATGAGCCCGTGCCCCGTGACGATCCCGTCCGCCGGCGCGTCGACTTTATCCATGCCGAACCGCGTCGCTCTGGGTTTGACGAACATGTTGTATTCCACGAAGGTGCCGGGGTCAAACAACAGGTCGACTCTCTCGCGCGCCGTCAGTTTGCCTTTGGCATGCTGTTTGTTAATTCTCTCTTGCCCGCCTTGCAGCATAATGTGCGCTTTTTTATCGAGCATGGTTTGAAGTTTTTGGTTCATACGACCAGCTCCCTAAAGATAGATTTTTTCTAAAAAAGAACCACCTCGCGAAGAGGAGGCCTCTTCACGCGGCAAAAAGTTGGAGTTTATTTAGACTAGTCCCTTCCAGGGGCCTAAGTCAAGCCCGCACTTCTCAAATCTTTCACCGAGGAAGTTCAGGGCGTTCTTATACATGACCTTTTCCATGATTCCGGGTCTGAGGTCCATCTCTTCCCACTGCTTAAGGATTTCGCTGAGTTTAAAGACTCCC
>CAKSWL010000332.1 GCA_934511335.1 uncultured Cloacibacillus sp.
CCTTTAGACTTATTTGGAACGACGGCCGCCGCGCCGCACGCAGCGCTGCTGGCCGTCTGATTTTTCCTTTGAATATTAGTGATAAAACTGCAAAATGTCAAATAAAGTCAGGAAAAATGCCGGGCGAGGGGCGGCGTCTTTGCGTTTTTCGCGCTGAGCGCGTTTTGCAGGGAGGAGGCTGTATGGACGTTAAAAGCAGGCGTTTTTATTCATCATTTCTTGCTTTACGCATAGCAAGGGGGCTGTCGTTATGTCGGCGTGTATCTTCTATGCTCCGCACAGCCGCACTCATCCCCATAAAAAAGCCGTACTCCTGCGAGTACGGCGAATGCTGGTTTTTGCAGCCTTTTAGTTATTGGGTGCGGTGTTTTTTATCTTTGTATTAATGGTGCTTGCGCCGACGGGGCAAAAGCGTCTCGGATATTTTTGCCCCGCAGTTATCTTTTTACGCCTTTATCCCTACCATGATGTCGGAGGCCTTGATGATGGCGCAGACCTCTTTGCCCTCTTTAAGGCCTAGCCTTTCGGCGCTGGCTTTGGTGATGATTGAGGCGATCTTTTCGCCGCCGGCAAGGGTCACGAGGATCTCACAGTTTACCGCGCCCTCTGTTACGGCGGTGATTTTGCCTTTAAGCTGGTTGCGCGCCGAGAGCCTCAGTCCGCCTTCGCCGCAGCCGATCATTACGTTTGAGGCTTTGATCACCGCGTAGGCTTCAGCGCCCTCTTTGAGGCCGAGGTTTTCGCAGCTGGTCTCAGTGATGATGGCGGTGAGCAGCACGCCGTCCGCGAGGCGAAGCGATACTTCGTCGTTGACGGCTCCCTTTTTAACGGCGGCGACGGCCGCTTTCAGTTGATTGCGTGCGCTAAGATTCATGGGAATCTCTCCTTTTTATATCGATATTATATTATCTAAATTCTTATTCTCTTTATCTTTGCTGTCAAGTTTTTGCTCACAAAAATTTACTTTTATCGCCTCTTACTTTATCCTGGTGGCCCGCGCGGCATTGAGTATCGCAAGCAGCGCGACGCCGACGTCGGCGAAGACGGCCTCCCAGAGTCCCGCCACTCCCGCGACGCCGAAAACAAGGAAGACGCCCTTTACGCCGAGGGCCATGACGACGTTTTCCCAGACGATGGCGCGGGTCTTTTTCGCGATGCGCAGCAGGTCGGCCACTTTGCTCGGCGAATCGTCGAGAATCACGGCGTCCGCCGCTTCGACGGCGACCTGCGAGCCGAAGCCGCCCATGGCGATGCCCGTTTCGGAGGTGACGAGCACGGGGCCGTCGTTGACGCCGTCGCCGATGTAGATGGTTTTTTTCGTCTCCCCGCCGCATATCTCTTTGAGCGCGTCGACCTTGTCGCCGGGGAGCAGCTCCGCCTTGTAGCCGTCGAGCTTCAGCTCCTTAGCGACGCTCGCCGCCGTTTCGTCGCGGTCTCCCGTCAGCATGTAGACGCCCTTGATGCCGAGCTTGTGAAGCGCAAAGACCGCGTCCGCCGCCTCGGGGCGAATGGCGTCGGCTACGACCATCGCGCCCAGGTAGCGCCCGTTTTTCATGACGTGGACGACGGTTCCGTGTTCCTTTATTTCGGGCGCGGTCACGCCGAAGCCGGCCAGCAGCGCGGCGTTGCCCGAGGCTGTGATATCCTCGCCGAGGCGGCAGATCATCCCTTTGCCCGGTATCTGAGTGATGGAGGCCTCTTCCGGCACCGGACGTTCTCCGGCCGCCGCCATGATCGATTTTGCCACAGGGTGGGTGGAACCATTTTCCGCCGCCGCCGCGGTGTCAAGCAGCTCTTGTTCGCTGACGCCGGGGGCCGGCAGCATCTTCGTCAATCTGAACCGTCCGTAAGTGAGCGTGCCGGTTTTGTCGAAGACCGCGATCTCGACGCTGCCGACGGCGTCGAAGACGTTGGCCCCTTTGACAAGGATGCCGTTTTTGGAGGCTGCGCCGATGCCGCCGAAGTAGCCGAGGGGAATGG
>CAKSWL010000333.1 GCA_934511335.1 uncultured Cloacibacillus sp.
GTGGACTGGCTCAGCGAGGGCATGAAGGGCGAGCCGGAGGCGTTTCTGGACGATCTGAGCGATATGCTCGACGGCAATGTGCGTCAGGCGCTGGAGCGCGCGGCTGCGGAAACAAAATAAAATGACAGACAAAAGGACCGCCGCACGGTTTGATACCGTGCGGCGGTCTCAGCTTGTTGGGAAACGGCAGGAGCCTCTTTGAGGCTCCTGCCGTTTTGTGAGGATCAGATGCGGTAAAGCGCGCTGCGGCGGTCGCGGTAGACATTGATCGATGCGCGGATCCCTTCGATGACTGAGAAATCGAGGTCGCCGGTGAGGATCACTTCACTGCCACCGGCGGCAACGATCGGGTTTCCCCAGGGATCAAGAATGCGGGACAAGCCGCCGTACACGGTCTTGCCCGCCTTGCCACAGGCGTTGCAGGCGACGACAAATATCTGGTTTTCGATCGCGCGGGCCGCCGTGAGGGTCTCCCAATGATATCTGCGCTGCGCGGGCCATTGAGCGGGAAGGAAAAGCACATCCAGTCCGGTCAGTGAGAGGGTGCGCGCAAGCTCGGGAAAGCGGACATCGTAGCAGAGAATGACGCCGCACCGCCGGCCGTCCAGCGCAAAGGTCGTAATATGGTTGCCAGCTTTATAGCAGTCCTGCTCGCCCATGGGGGTGAAGAGATGGGTCTTATCATATTCGGCGATGCGCGCGCCCTGACGGTCGAAGACATAGGCGGTGTTATAGACCTTGCCCTCCTTGACATTGGAAACGGAGCCGGCCACGATGTTGACATTCAGCTCGCAGGCGAGGGCAGAGCACATAGCCTTGACAGCGACGCCGTCCTGATCGCTCAACTCCCTGAGACCCTCCTTGGGGAAAAAACCAGTGTTCCATGTTTCGGGAAGAACGATCACATCGGGATTCACTGCAGCGGCCTCGCGGATCAGTTCCTCCGCACGCCTGAAGTTGTAGGCGGGATCGGCAAATCTCATATCCATCTGGATCGCACTGACTCTCATGGGATGCTGCCTCCTTATCGATCTGGTTTTTTGCTTCGCCGTATGCAGGCTCTTTATATACCGTAGTATAAAGCTGTGCCGCCGTCAAGAGAAATTTCCGCTGCCGGTGACGGCGGCAGATCCAGAGAGGGCAGAAGGCCCTTGCTTTGTGGGGAAATTTTGAGTATACTGGCACAAACAAAAAGCAAAGGGGGAATGCCCATGTTCCGGCCGATACGGAAAAAGAAAAATGAGATCAGCGCGGAGGCGGCGAAAAAGCTCCTGCACAGTGCGCGCCGCGGTGTTTTGGCGCTGAATGGGGACGAGGGGTATCCTTATGCGATACCGCTCAACTATCTCTATGACGAGGCGGCGCAGAGGATCTATTTTCACGGCGCGCACGCCGGACACAAGGTCGATGCGCTCCGGAGCTGCGACCGGGTTTGCTTCACTGTTGTGGGCGGCGAGACCGTCAGGGAGGAGCTGTGGGCGCCCTTCGTGCAGAGCGCGGTCGTGTTCGGCCATTGTCGCCTGCTTGAGGGAGGGCCGGAGGCCTTGGCGCTCCTAAAGCGTCTTGCCATGAAGTACTACCCCGACGAGCAGTTGGCGGACGAGGCGGTCGTCTCCGGCGGGAGGGCGGCGCAGATGTACGAGATCAGGATCGAGCACCTGAGCGGGAAGGAGGTGCAGGAGCGCTGACGCCGCAGGAGCATGAACGAAATAAGAAGAAAGCCCTGCCGTGCCTTCGGGCGCGGCAGGGCTTTTCCATATGGCAGACAATATGAAATTTTCAGCACAGGCCGAGGAGGTGGCGCAGCTCGCCGACGCTGTAAAGCGAGCCCCACGCGCAGACGGCGTCATCGGGAGCGGCAAGGGCGAGCGCTGCGTCGAGCGCCTCACCGATGGTAGCGTGCGCCTCGGCGGGCACGCCCTGTGCGCGCACCCATGCCGCCAGCTCATTCTCGTCCTTGGCGCGCTCGCTCTCGGGGCG
>CAKSWL010000334.1 GCA_934511335.1 uncultured Cloacibacillus sp.
GTATATCACAGGAGCCCCTTTGGCACATACTGCTTTCTCACTTTTACAGAAAAACTTTCGTACGCTTGGAAATGGGATGATGTGCCGTGAAGGCGGGGAGCTTTTTCTCTTACGCTTTTCTAAGTTTGTCCAGCCTCATCTGCTCCTCGCCCCATTTGTACAGTTCGCTGAGCGTAGGCAACAGCGACCGTCCGCGTTCCGTCAGCGAGTATTCGACCCGCGGCGGCACCGTCTCATATTGACGGCGCGTGACGAGGCCATGATCCACAAGCTCATGGAGCGACTTTGTAAGCATCATGTTCGTGATGCCGCGGACGCTTCGCTTCAGCTCGCTGTATCTCGTCGCCTCCTGCTGAAAGAGGTGCCAGAGGATCAGCAGCTTCCACTTCTGCCCGATCACGCCCAGCGCGTATACCACGGGGCACATCCCTGTACAGGCGCCGTTATCCGACCGTTCTGACCGCCGTTTATGAGCTCTCTTTCATTCACGTTATTACCTTTATTATTGGTATCTATATTAATACTGACATAGAAAAAACTGCATACTTGAAGATTTCATCCTAAATTTCATTTGGGAGGAGATGCTGGAATGGATTTCATAAAACTGGCAAAAGAGCGTTATTCCGTGAGAAAATTCGCCGAGCGCCGGGTTGAACCGGAAAAGACCGCGCAGATACTTGAAGCCGGCAGGCTGGCTCCCACCGCGGTAAACTATCAACCGCAGAGGATCCTTGTCCTTGAGAGCGGCGAGAGTCTCGCTAAACTGAAAAAATGCACCCCGTACCACTTTAACGCGCCGCTTGCGCTGCTTATCTGTTATGACAGGGATGCGAGCTGGAAGCGGTCTTGCGATGGTTACGACATGGGCGCGGTCGACGCCGCGATCGTCACCGCGCAGATGATGTTGGAGGCGGCGGCGCTCGGGCTGGGTACTACATGGGTTGGATATTTCGACCCCGCGGCGGCGAGCGAGGTCTTTGAGCTGCCGGAGTATCTGGTGCCGGTGGCGGTCCTGCCTATAGGATATCCGCACGAAAACGCAAGGCCGAGCCATATGCACGAAGACCGCCTTGGCTTGCAAGAGACGGTTTTTTACGACTCTTTCGCGGGATTGACCCCAGGCAGAAAGAGCGCCGGCGCTCACGATTAGATACGATGAAGATCTATATTTGAACGGCAAAGGGCTTTCGAGGCCGGCGCGCGCATGGCTGAAAAAATAGGGAAGAAATAAAAACGCCGCCGGCGTTCTGCTGGCGGCGCTTAACTGGTTATTTGGCTTTATCCCTCTATCGCGATCAGATTGTTCTTCGGCGGCAGCTTTTTCGGCTCTGCCTTGGGGACTTCGACGGTCAGAATGCCGTTCTCAAATTTTGCTTTGATATCTCCCGGCTTGGCCCCTTCGCCGATAAAAAACGTTCTTGAGCAATTGCCGGAAAAGCGTGCTCTCCTAATGTATGCGCCGTCCTCGGGCTTGTCTTCCTTTTCATAGCTGCGGTCGGCGCTGATCCTCAGATAGCCGTCGCTGAGCTCGGCCTTGACGTCTTCCTTTTTGAACCCCGGCAGGTCTATATCAAGGATAAAGCGGTCCTCTTTCTCCTTGACGTCCGTCTTCATAAGATTCTTTTCGCGCTTGCCGTATACCCAGCTCAAAGCAGGCATCTGCATCTTGCTCGCGAAGGGGAAATCGTCCATCAGCTCGTCAAATAGATTTTCTCCGAAAAGTTTTGGCATCATCATTGTGCATTCCTCCTTAAAAAATTACTTAATGTGATACCATGGCGGGGTCCCGCCACTTCGAAGAGCATTCGTTGTTCTTCTTTTCAATATGGATTATAACACTATTGTTAGCAGTGTCCTCTTGTGAGTGCTAATTATTTTGTGAAGATTTTGTGAAGCCTTGATTTTACGGACTTCACAGAGATTTTTCACTTGCTTTCGCACTCGATTTTCTTGATTTGACCACATTTTTA
>CAKSWL010000335.1 GCA_934511335.1 uncultured Cloacibacillus sp.
TAGTATCGGTTATGAAGCCGAATCTCTGGCCAAGCTGGCGTGCGAGGAAAACTCCCGGCATTGAACCACCGACTACCGGAATATCGACGACTTCCCTCGGCTACCTGACGCCTAACGAGGCAGAATCTGCGTACTGGGGACGGGAGCAAACCTGTCCCCCATCAAAAAATTTTCATATAAATGTGTCTACTCTATTGACTATATTTCAACTTCTTCCTCTTCAATACGCCCTCGCGCGTATCCTCCGCGCCGGAGACCACCGTTGTCAAATAATCCATGTCTTTCAGGAGATACACTCCGCCGAGCCTGGATATTTTTGAATCCGCCTCGCTGCCGAGAGAACCTGTGATGGCGGCGGCTGACCGCGCATTGCGATCACCTGACTGCAAAACCATTGCCTGGCCGCCGCCAGGCATTTTCTCTCCTGCATCGAAGCCGCCTGACGCCTCCGCTAAGCGGGGAACGCACGGCCCGCAATCAAAAAAATCCCCTCACCGGTCAAAAAAACACCTGTTAGGAGTTATAGAAGGGCAATATATCGTATGTCAATAACGCCGCGTAATATTATAATTGGTTAGAATAATTATCTTATCGCGGGAGGGCTCATTATGAAAAAATTTATCAACGCTGTCCAGGAAGTGGAAAATCAGATGATCATGGGAATGGTCAAGGCTTATCCGCAATATGTAAGAAAACTTGACTGCAGCAACGTCCTCGTGCGCGCGCAGGCCAAAGAGGGCAAAGTCGCGCTCATCAGCGGCGGCGGCTCCGGCCACGAGCCGGCTCACGGAGGATACGTGGGTGAGGGGATGCTCGACGCGGCGGTGGCTGGCGCGGTCTTCACCTCGCCGACGCCGGACCAGATATATGAGGGCATCAAAGCCGTCGCCACCGACAAAGGCGTGCTGATGGTGATAAAAAACTACACCGGCGACGTAATGAATTTTGAGATGGCGGGTGAAATGGCCGCCGACGAGGGCATCAAGGTGGCGCAGGTCGTCGTGGGCGACGACGTCGCCGTCGACGGCAGTCTCTACACCGTCGGCCGTCGCGGCGTCGCCGGCACCGTCTTCGTCCATAAGATCGCCGGCGCGAAGGCCGAACTGGGCGCTGAGCTTGAAGAGGTTCAGGCCACGGCGCAGCGGGTAATCGACAACGTCCGCACCATGGGCGTCGCCATCGCCCCCTGCATCGTCCCCGCCGCGGGCACCCCGGGCTTTGAGCTTGCCGAGGACGAGATGGAGGTCGGCATCGGCATTCACGGCGAACCGGGGACTCACAAAGAAAAGCTGCGCCCCGTCAACGAGATCGTCGATCTGCTGCTCGGCAAGATATTGGCCGATCTTGACTTTTGCGGCTCTGAAGTCGCCGTAATGCTTAACAGCTCCGGCGGTACGCCGCTGATGGAACTCTTCGTCGCCTACGATCACGCAGCCGACGTGTTAAAGGAAAAGGGCGTAAAAGTTTATAAGTCCTACGTTGGAGAATACATGACCTCGATAGAGATGCAGGGCTTCTCGCTCACGCTGCTGAAGCTTGACGATGAACTCAAAACACTCCTTGACGCGAGAGCGGACACCATCGCTTTCAAAGCCTAGAGCGAACGCGGGGAGGAAAAACAGAGGCATGGCCAGTCAGCAAAAAGTAATAGAGATACTGAAGGCGATAGCGGAGAAGGTTGTGGAAAAACAGCACTTCCTGACGGAGCTGGACAATGTCATCGGCGACGGCGACCATGGAATAAACCTCGCACGCGGATTTTGCGAAGTTGAGAAAAAACTGCCCTTAATGGAAGATAAAGATATCGGTGCGATCTTCAAGGGCACGGGGATGACGCTCGTCTCCACTGTCGGCGGCGCCTCCGGCCCCCTTTACGGGACGGCCCTCATGCAGGCGGGCAAGGTAGTGGCCGGCAAGAGCGAAATCACGATGGCGGACTTCATCGCCGTCATGC
>CAKSWL010000336.1 GCA_934511335.1 uncultured Cloacibacillus sp.
CGGTTCTGCCGTGCGAGATCGTCGTCGAGCACCTTCGCCGAGCGCAGCTTCGTGCAGTCGATGCGCACGGTGGAGTCGTCCAGCACCTCGACCCGCGCGCCCAGACGGCGCAGGATCTCGAGCTGGACGGTGATGTCGCTGATCTTCGGCAGATTTTCAATGACGCAGGGACCTTCCACGAGCGCGGTGCCGGCCAGAATGGCGACGGCCGCGTTCTTGGCGCTGCTGATGGAGATCTGACCATGCAGGCTGCGACCGCCCTGAATCACATATTTTGTCATCGGAATGGTTCCTTTCGGTGATGGACGCCCGGAAAAGCGTATATGACGTCCGGATGAAACAGGTTTACAGAAATGTGACGAAGAAATGCCGCCGCATTATCGGAGACGAACGCCCATCCTTCGGATCCAAGGCGAAAGATGAGCGCTTCAGGCGGAAAAAATGGCGCAATCCGGCCACTGCGGCTTTATTATAACACAGCGTTCTCCGATTGTCAAAGGTTTTTGTAACAATTCTGAAATATAAATTGACGTAATCCGGTTGACCGTTATTCTGGACAAGAACTGTAAACTTTTTTGACGGGGCGGGAAGAGGGGGAGAAACGCTTGCGTTCGGCGGAGTTTTGTACTATAATAGATGCAGAAGAACGAGGAGTTTTCGCCCGATTATATAAATACGATAGGAAAAGGGTACGAAAAGCCCCATTCTTCGGCTGAATTGTCAGCACTTTTTCCGTGACAAAGCGGAAGGAAGAGTATATAATAGGATGCGTCGCCCCCCAAAGAGAGAAGGGGAGACCGGCGCGAAGGAAAGGAGGCACGGAAAGCCTGTGGATAAGCGCGGCATATACCGTAATATTCCCAATATACTGTCTTTTATCCGGCTTTTGATGGTGCCTGTTTTCATCACGCTTTTTTTCCGGGCGGATACGCTGTGGTGGGCCGGAACGGTCTACGCGCTGGCGGGGCTGACGGATATCCTGGACGGCGCGATCGCGCGGCGGACGGGCAGCATCACGAGGCTCGGACGCGTGATCGACCCGCTGGCCGATAAGCTGATGCAGGTCAGCGCGTTCGCGTGCCTGGCCATCGCGCGCATCATCCCCGTGTGGGTGATCCTGATCCTCGCGGCGAAGGAGGGCGTTCAGCTTTTGGGCGCGTGGCTCCTGCTGCGGCGCTTTCACGACGTGCCGCCCTCCAACCGGTACGGCAAGACGGCGTCGGCCGTATTCTATTTTGTCACCATCGCGGTCATCGTCTTTGACATGCCGCATATCCTACAGGTCTGCCTCCTCGGCGGCGCTCTGCTGCTGAGTCTGGCGGCGCTATACGCGTATTCCCGTGTAGCGCGGCGCTATGTCGCCGAAAAGAAGACTTCCTCCGCCGATTGACGCGAATGGATTAGGAGAACTGCTATGCAAATGCAACTGTGCGCACGCTGCCATAAGAACGTGGCGGTGGTCTTTATTACGAAAATCGAAAACGGCGAGTCCAAGAGCGAGGGCATCTGCCTCAAATGCGCCCGGGAAATGGGGCTCAAGCCGGTTTCCGACATCATGGATAAAATGGGCATCACGGACGAGGATCTGGACAGCATGTCCGGCGAAATGGCGTCCCTTCTGGGCGGCGAGGATCCGGAGGCCCTGCAAAATCAGCTCGCGGCGCAGGAGGACGGCGGCGATTCCCCGGACGATCTGGGAAAGACCGCGACCTTCCCCTTCGTGAGCAAGCTCTTTGAGAATCTCGGCGGCGCCAATCCCGGCGCGGCGAGCCCCGAGCCGCGCACCGCCCGCGACGCGCGCGGAGCCGGTAAGCGGAAGTATCTGGATAACTATACCATCTCCCTGACCGACCGCGCGAAGGAGGGGAAGCTGGATGCCGTGATCGGACGTGAGCAGGAGATCGCGCGCGTCATTCAGATACTGAACCGCCGTCAGAAGAACAACCCCGGCC
>CAKSWL010000337.1 GCA_934511335.1 uncultured Cloacibacillus sp.
GCTTGGCCTCTATGCGGTTGTTTTCCCGGTATTCTTCCATTCGGGACAGCTCGATCATGCGCGTCACCTCCGGCTTCCAGCTCTATTGTACCACCGTTTCGCGCAAAAGGCAACGAAAAACCGCCCGCGCGGTGCTTTTCTCGGGAAGCGAAGCACCGCGCGGGCGGATCCATGCATTTTTTCGCGCTTATTTGCCGTAGATCGGCGCCAGCGCCTGATACTGCTCGTTGTATTCGTCGATATAGGTCTGACCGCCCGCCGCGAGCCACTGCTCGATGACGCCGTCCAGATATTCGACGGGCTGCGTGCCGGAGCCGATGGAATCGATCGCCGTCGTGATCATCTTATCGAGGTCGCTGATGCGGCTCTCGCTCTCCGTCCCCGCCCACTTATACGGGAACATGTAGTCATACGCGTAGATGAAGTCGATTTTATGCTGCTCGGTATCCATGATTGCCCGATTCACGCATTCCAGACCGCCCTCCAAAGGACGCAGGTTGACCGAGTTGGGGCCGCCGGGCAGACGATAATAGCTGGAGTATACCTTCTTCGTTTTGCCCTCCGGGAGCTTCACAGTGTCGCCGTTGTCCACCCACTGGACGCCGGGTACGCCGTAGTTGTTGACCGCGCTGCCTTCCTTGGTGCAGAAGTAGTCGATCATTTCGATAAATCTCCTGACCTCCGCCTCGGACGCCTGCTTGTTGAAGACGAGGGCGCCGCCGTAAATCTTCTGAGCCATGGAGCCGCCCTGCTCGCCGTTATGCGGCGCGGAGATGAAGATCGGATCGGCCTCGGGGGACGCTTCCAGCAGATTGCCGACGCCGGAGTCGCCGCTGCCTCTCCATGAGAAGAACGCGCCGACCTCGCCCTGCACGAAGGTCGCGATGGAGGTGTCGTAATTGAACAGCACCTGATTGGGGTGGATGTAGCCCTGCTTGCTCCAGGACTGCACCTGCGCCAGATAGTCCTTATAGTTCGGATGCATGAATTTCGGGTAGAGCGTCGCGTCGGAATCGCTGACGGGCTGCCACGAATCGCCGTAGGGGAGGTACGAGCTCAAAATGTAGTGATCCAGTCCCGTAAAGCCGCTGCCCAGCGTCGATACGCCGTAGGTGTTCTGCTCACCGTCGCCGTCCGGGTCGTTGTTGCGGAACGCGTCCATCATCTTTTCCAGATCGCCGATGGTCTTGGGAAGCTCCAGCCCCACGCTGCGCAGCCAGTCCTGACGAACCCACAGACCGGTCAGAACCTCACAGCCGGATTCCGGAATGCCGTAGATCTTGCCGTCGTCCATCGTGGCATAGGTCCAGCAGATATCCGGCGTATTCTCCGTGATGGTGGGGCAGGCATCCAGAAATTCGTCCACTGAATACAGCCAGTCGTTCCGATACTGAATTTCCATGGCCTGCGCGTTGCCCGTTCCCTCAAGGCCGAAGGACGCGGTGAATTTATCGCCGCCCGCCCACATGACGCCGAGCTTTTCGGCGCGGATGTCGGCGGCGAGATTGATCCAGTCGAAATTGCAGTTGAACTTCTCGTTGATATAGGCAAGTACCTCGTCGTCCTCCGCAGACTTATTGTTCCAGTTCGTCCAGACATAGGAAAGATCCACATGCTCACTGTCCACAGGCGGTGCGGTGGTGGCCGCCTCGGTCGCTGCGGCAGTCGTGCCGGCGGCAGTCGTACCGGCGGTGGTCGTTCCCGCGGTGGTCGTTCCCGCGGTGGTCGTACCCGCGGTGGCAGCCGCCGTCGTGCCGGAGGAGCCGCCGCTCTGGCAGCCCGCAAGGAGCGCCGTCAGGAGCATCAGGCAGAGCGCCAGTGTCAGGGATCTGCTGGTTCGTTTCATGACTTGAATCCTCCCTTTTTCATGAAAAATATTCATATATCGCCCGTCACGCCCGGTTCCGTCCCCCCGGGACTGAAGAAGCCTTATTCCTTGACCGCGC
>CAKSWL010000338.1 GCA_934511335.1 uncultured Cloacibacillus sp.
GGTCAAGGCGGCAGAGTCCTTCGACGCTCGTACAGGACCAGCTGCCGACGTATTTTGTGGGTATGCCCTCGGCCTTCATCTCTTCATAGGTGCGGAAGGTTCCGTCTGGTTTTTTCATCGCGTTGATCAGCTGTTCGGCCGCCGCCATCGTAGCCTTGCCGCTCATGTAATGAGTGCGGCTCGCGCCCGACATGCCGCTGTCAGGACATAGCTTCGTATCGTTCTGGACGAGCTTGATCATATCTGGAGTGACTCCGAGGGGCTTCAGCGCCTCCAGCGTCAGCATCAGCGAACCGATGTCGCCGCCCTGTCCCAGCTCCTGATAGGTGTCGTACTTCGTGAAAGTGCCGTCCGGGTTGAGCTCGATGGCCGCCGAAGACTTGTCAGTCCCCCCCTCGGTGACGTTGAAGCCGCCCCAGGCAAGGCCGACGCCGCGGCGTTTCTCAGGTGTATCGAAGGCTTTCGCCTCGGCGACGGCCCGATCGTAGTGGGGCTTCATGATATTCATCATCTCTTCCATAGGATACTGACGGAAGGGATAGCTGTTTATGTTGGTATCTCCGGGGCGCCCGATGTTGCGCCAGCGGAATTCGAAGGGGTCGATCCCCGCCTTTTCGGCGAGCATGTCCATCAACGCTTCACTGAGGGTGTAGGCCTGCGGCGAGCCGTAGCTGCGGTAGGCGGTGCCAAAGTTGTGGTTCGTGTTCGCGACGCGGCATAGGCCCGCGACGTTCGGTATCGCATAGGGGAAGAAGGCGAAGCGCGCCTGCTTCGTAAAGCAGTCGTCGCCTCCCCATGAGTATGCGCCGTGGTCAAGGCCGAAATCAAACTCGGCGGCGACGATCTTGCCGTTCTCGTCGCAAGCAAGACGTCCGTTCGAGTGGCAGGGACAGCGTTTGCCCGAGAAGTGCTGGTGTTCCTCGTAGCTCATCGAAAGCGCTACCGGCGCCTGCATGACGACGGCCGCCGCGCCCGCGAGGCAGAGATCGCCGGCGTTAGTAGACCAGCCAAAACTTGCGCCGGTGGGGTTCATCATCACGCGCAGTTTGGAGGTCGGCACGCCGAGGCAGGTGCCTATGCGGCTGATAGACGAATAAACCCCCTGCGATTTGCACTGGAAGGTGAGAAACCCGTCCTCGTCGAAATATGCCTGCACGGAGTCGCCTTCGATTGAAAGGTGTGGCTCACGCGATGAATAGAAGCTGCCCTCTACGCTGCAGTGGGCCTCGTCGATGATCGAGGCTACCTTTGACGGCTCTTCGAGCCCCGCTCCCTTAAGTACGGGCTGTTTGCAGAAGATATTAGGCGTGTCCTCATGGATACGCATCGCGTCGGGCATCGCCGCGTCGAGGAAGTTAAGGTACTCGGGAAGCTTTTCTATCTCGACCTTGACCTTCGCCGCCGCCGCGCGCGCGTGCTCCTTCGTATCGGCGACGGCCAACGCCACGACGTCGCCGTAACGGTAGATCTTATCCTCGGCTAAGACCTTGCGGCTCGGAATCCTGACCGTGCTGCGTTCGTGGAAGTTGGCCTCGGCCATGACATTACTGCCGCCCGCCGCCTTGAGATCCTCAGCAGTGATGATCCTGGCGACGCCGGGCATCTTATCGGCCTCTTCCGTGTCTATCTTCAGTATCTTCGCGTGGTGCGCAAGCCGCGGTTGGACCATCGCCACGTGATAGGTGCCGCTCGGCATCTTGAGTTCCTGATCGTCGCCGTAGTCGGCGAGTCCGCAGACCTTCGCAAGCGAAGTCGGGCGCACAAGCGGCTTGCCATAGTATTCCTTATCTTCGGGGAGTTTTACCTTGATATCGTCGATGGTCGCCTCGCCGCGGACGACCCGGGCGGCATCCATAACGGCGTCGACTATCTGTTTGTAGCCGGTACAGCGGCAGACGTTCTTGTGTTTGTGGAACCCGTCGCGCACCTCTTCGCGCGTCGGG
>CAKSWL010000339.1 GCA_934511335.1 uncultured Cloacibacillus sp.
GTTTAGTTCTTTTATTATGTTTATCTTTAAGGATACTATATCGCCAAGACCAAGGAGGGAGAGAGGGCATGGAACTGATACGGAAACACCCGATACTGGACTACAAACACGGTCGGGAAGTAACATTCACCTTCGACGGACGGGAGCTCAAAGGATACGAGGGCGAGCCGATCGCGATGGCGCTGCACGCGAACGGCGTGCTCATCTACAGGGTCACCCCGGAGATGAAGAGGACGCGCGGCTTCTTCTGCGCGATCGGCAAATGCAGCTCCTGCTTCATGGTGGTCGACGGAGTTCCGAACGTCCGTACCTGCGTCACGCCGCTTGCGGCGGGGATGAAGGTCGAGACCCAGAGGGACAAGGGCCGCGTCCCCATGGAAGTCTGCTAAGGAGGGGTTGAGAAGATGAAAAAAGCATATGAGACAGACCTACTCGTGATCGGCGGCGGCGCGGCGGGGCTGTGCGCGGCGGCGGAAGCGGCGGCCGCGGGCGCTTGTGTGACCGTGATCGAAAGCGACCTCCACCCCGGCGGCCAGCTCGTCAAACAGACCCACAAATTCTTCGGCTCCAAGGACGAATACGCGGGCACGCGCGGCTACAAGATCGCCGACATCCTGCTGGACGAGATCGAGGCGCTCGGCGGCAAAGTAGACATCCGCTGCAACTCAACGGTAACGGGCTACTATGTCGAAGAAGGGCTTTATACCGTGATGGAGGGCGAGGAGAGCTACTATCGCGTCAAGGCGAAAAAGGCCGTCGTCGCAACGGGAGCGCAGGAGAGGATGATCCCCTTCACCAACAACGACCTTCCCGGCATCTACGGCGCGGGCGCGGTGCAGACCCTGATGAACGTCTACGGCGTCGTGCCTGGCAAAAAAGTCGTCATGGTGGGGGCGGGCAACATCGGCCTTATCGTCAGCTACCAGCTCAAACAGGCCGGCGTGGAGATCGCCGCGGTAGTCGAAGCCATGCCCCAGGTCGGCGGCTATTGGGTTCACGCGGCGAAGATCAGACGCCTCGGCATCCCCATCCTCCTGAGACACACCGTCACCAAGGCCATCGGCGACAAAGTCCTCGAGGGCGCGGTGATCCAGGAACTCGACGACAAATTCCAGCTCATAGGCGAGCCCATGAAAATAGACTGCGACATCATCTGCATGGCCGTAGGCCTTACGCCGACTACTGAGCTTTTATGGCAGGCGGGCTGCAAGATGCAGTTCGTGCCGCAGCTCTGCGGCTATGTGCCCTTAAGGGACAAGAGCATGCGCACCAGCAGCCCCGACATCTGGGTGGCGGGAGACGCCTCCGGCATCGAAGAGGCCTCGGCGGCGATGGTAGAGGGACGCATAGCGGGCCATTCGGCGGCCAAAGCCTTGGGGCTCGCCGTGGACGACAAGAAATTCGACGAATACTGGACCAGACTGGATCACCTCCGCGCCGGAGAGGTGGGGCAGAAAATAACGGCGGGCGTCAACCAGGTACTCGTCGACAAATGGGAGGCGTAAACAATGGCAGATAAAGAGAAACTCTTCAACAGCGGCGTCCTCACCGACCACTGCGAAGGCGCCCTGCTTCCTCCGCAGGACAAATGGGAGGCTAAAAAAGGCGGCTTGGTCGTAATCGAATGCCCGAAGCGCATCCCGTGCAACCCCTGCGCGACCAGCTGCCCGACAGGGGCGGTGCTCCCCTTTGAAGATATAAACGACGTGCCGCAAATCGATTACGACAAATGCACCGGCTGCGGCATCTGCGTATCACGCTGCCCCGGACTGGCCTGCTTCGTGATCGATCTCACCTACGCCCCCGGCAAAGCCGTGATAAAACTTCCTTACGAGCTTCTCCCCCTCCCGGAAAAGGGACAGAAGGTCGCCTGCCTCAACAGGACGGGCGAAGAGGTGGCTGAGGGAGAAGTGCTGGCGGTGACCGAGCCCT
>CAKSWL010000340.1 GCA_934511335.1 uncultured Cloacibacillus sp.
TCTTGCCCGAGCTTGATATCGGCGGCGTGGAGAGGCATGTCATAGACCTCGCTAAGGAGCTTGCCGCGCGTGGACATGACGTCTTGGTGATATCTGCGGGAGGCAAGATGCAAAGCCAGCTTTCGGAGCAAGTTGCTCACCTTGACCTGCCGGTGCATAAAAAAAATCCTTTTATCGGATGGTTCTGCGCCAGGAAGATATCCAAACTCGCGATCAATGGGGGATACCAGTTGATTCACGCGCATTCGCGAGTACCCGCCTGGATCGCGCGCTGGAGCTCGAAGATGGCGGGGATACCCTACGTGGTGACTGCGCATGTGGACTTTGGCAATAAATCCCGTTGGATATATTCCCCTTACCGCGACGCCGCGCGCGTGATATGCGTCAGCGAGGCGGTGCGCGAGGGGATGAGGGATTGTTTTTATGATAATACGCAGATCGTATTAAATGGTCTGGACGAGCCGAAGGTTTCGTGGAAGCCGGAAAATCTCAAGGGTACGGCGAAGCTGCTTTTTGTGGGGAGGCTTTCCCCTGTAAAGGGGCTGCATGATGTATTGCGCGCCCTGCCGAACGATGGAGATTGGACGCTTGACGTCCTTGGCGACGGCCCTATGAGGGCGGAGCTTGAAAATATCGCCAAAGAACGCGGTTTGGAGGGTAAGGTCACATTTCACGGCTACTCCGACAGGGCCGATGATTTCATGGCGGCCTCGTCATGCCTGCTTTTTTCTTCTTATACAGAAGGAATGCCGCTGACGTTGGCTCGCGCGGTGCAGATCGGTATTCCTGTGATCGCGTCCGACATCCCCTCCGTGCGCGAAATGGCAGGGGGACGCGAGTATCTGCTTGAGCCTGGGAATTTAGACCAGTGGAGAAAGGCCATTTTCTCATTTATAGATAGCAGGGATGCGCCGTTGAATATACCGGTATCGGCAGTACCGACGCTTTCTAAGATGGTCGATGATGATGAGAAAATATACGAAGAAGTTATAGGGACGCGGCATTACCCAAAGGAGAGCTAAGCGATGCGTGTCTTGCATTATGTCGACGAGAACAATCTCACTTGGTGCGGATCATGGATATCTTTGATCGGCAAATTGAAAGAATATGGCGTTGAGAATCATATCGTATGCCGTCCTGGCGGTACTCTTCTAAAACGTTTACAGGACAGCGGGCTGACGGCGATTGAGTATAAGCCGCTTTTGCCGGCGCTTCCATGTACGGCCTATGGTTTTGCCGCCATTTTGGAGCGGATCAAGCCCAGCGTGGTCCATACGCGGCTGTCGTCTGCCGCGCTGATCGGCGGCTGGTGGGGAAAACGCAGGAGTATTTCGGTGGTTTCAACGGTCGATAAGCACGCGAAGATGAAGTATTATCGAAATGCCGAGAGGATTTTGCCCTGCTCAAAGGCCGTTGCCAGCCATATGCGGGAGCAGGGATGCCAGGCTGAAAAGCTGGAGGTCGTCTATAACCCAATAGATTTGCCATACTACAAAGCGCTCCCGCAGGTAAGAAACTCCCTCAGAAAGAGGTATTCCGTATCGCCTGATACAAAGGTGATCGTGTCAGGGGGCCGATTTGACGAGGGTAAAGGCTTTGAAAGTCTTGTAAAAGCCTACGCACAGTTTCTCAGGCGCGGCAATCGGGCGAAGCTGTGGCTTTTGGGCGACGGGCCGCGCCGCGGTAAGATCGAGGCTCTGATCGAGGAGCTTGGCCTCGGCGATAATGTGATGCTGCCGGGGTATGTGGCAAATATCAGGGAATGGTTTTGGGCGGCGGATCTTTTCGTTTCGCCGTCCGAGCTGCCGGAGGGATTCAGCGTCGTGCTGCTGGAGGCGATGGCGTGCGGACTTCCCGCGGCGGTTACAAATATCGGCGGATCACCGGAGATCGTTGCAGAGGGCGTGAATGGAGTGCTCTTTTCGCC
>CAKSWL010000341.1 GCA_934511335.1 uncultured Cloacibacillus sp.
AGCTGGGCGAGTATCTGTCCCCAGTCTATGCGGCGCCCCGTCCATTTCTTAGTTATATCCATCATCGCAAGGCAGAGTATTTTTAACAGGCCGGCCTCTGCCGGGAATACGGATTTGGCCTTTTCCATCATCTCCTTGCTGGTGCCCGCCCGGCAGATCTTTGAGGGCGTCGGCGGATATCTTCCGCGCTTTCAATATCGTATTCCTGTAGAAGCTGCCGGATGATATTACGTTTGCCTTCGGTCATCACAACTTTGTGGACGGGTTTCTTCTTTTCTCTTTTCTCCATAATAAAAGGCCTCCTGTGTTTTAGTGTATATCACAGGAGAACCTTTGGCATACTGCTTTCTCGCTTTTACAGAAAGACTTTCATACGCTCATTTAGATATCCAGGAAATGGGATGATGTGCACTTGTCGGGGCCTGATTATTCAAAAAAAAGAGCCGCGTTAAACGGCTCTTTGTACTTTTCCGGAACGGAGGCACTTTGTGCAGATATGAAGTTTACGCGTCTCTCCGCCGCCTACGTCGACCTTTACGCTCTGAATGTTTATGAGCCAGCGGCGTCTTGTATGACGGTTAGAGTGGCTGACGGCATTTCCCGTTGCCGGCCCGCGTCCGCAGCAATCACAGAACTTTGACATTTGTTTCCCCCCTTGTTTACCTTGAAACAATCAACCTGGTCATTGTATCATAGCATAGCTGAAAGTTGCAACTGGTAAGGATACAAAATGAGAAGGGAGTTTTTAGATGAATTTTGTTGAAAAGATGGCAGAGCTGGAAAGGATCCTGAAAGACCTAGAGGGGGATTCCCTCTCGCTGGATCTTGCGCTGACGGAGTACGAGCGGGGGATCGCCCTCGTGCGCGAATGCCGCGCCTACCTGGCGGACGCGCAGCGGAAGATATCGACGCTCTCTCAGGAGGGCGGAGAGATCCCGCAATCCGCCGGGACGGAAGAGGCTAAAAAAGATGAATGAGAGGTTACTTAAGGCTGTAAAAGAGGAATTCGCGGCGGCCGGCGCGCTGGTAGAAAAATATATCGCCGATACCGCGGCGCTGCGCGCGGAGAACGTGCCGCCGAAGCTCTTTGAAGCGATGGAATACTCCCTCCGGGCGGGCGGCAAGCGTCTGCGTCCGATACTTTGCCTCGCGGCGGCCAAAAGGTGCGGCGTCGGGCCGGAGAACGCGCTGCCGATGGCCCTCGGCCTGGAGATGCTCCACACGGCGACGCTGATACACGACGACCTTCCCTGCATGGATGACGACGACATGCGCCGCGGCAAGCCCTCTAATCACGCGCTCTTCGGTGAGACCTTGGCCGTGCTCGCGGGGGACGCGCTGCTCGCCCAGTCTCTTGAATTCCCGCTCTCCCGCCTGGAGGACATCCCTCCGCGGAATGTCCTCCGCGCGATGCTGATATTCTCGAAAGCCATCGGCCCGGCGGGCGTATGCGGCGGTCAGACGCTAGACATGTTCGCCGCGGGTATGAAAGACGACCCGCACTATGTGCGCCGCGTCGCGTTGCTGAAAACCGGCGCCCTCATCGAGGCGGCTGTGCTCACAGGGGCGGCGCTCGGCTGCGGCGACGAGGATATTCTTAAAAGATACAGCTGCTACGCGCGCCATCTGGGCTCCGCATTTCAGATAGTCGATGATATACTAGACGTGACAAGCACGGCCGAAGAGCTGGGCAAGACCCCCGGCAAAGACGAGGAGCAGGGCAAGCTCACCCATGTCACCGTTTACGGCATGGATAAGGCGAGGGAAATGGCGGAAGAAGAATCGGCGGCGGCCAAAGAGGCTCTCGCAGGACTGCTTGACGAGGACGACTTTCTCATGCTTTTGCCGGATTACCTCGTCCACAGAAGTTGCTGATACGCTCCGGGCTGCGCGCGCCGCATAAGGCGGCGGCCTGCCCCG
>CAKSWL010000342.1 GCA_934511335.1 uncultured Cloacibacillus sp.
CTCCTACGGCGACTGCACCTTCATCATAGCCCATCTCGGAGGCGGCATCTCGATGTCGCTGCACAAACTGGGGCGTATCGTCGACGTGGTCGGAGACGACGAGGGCCCCTTCTCGCCGGAACGCGCCGGCGGCCAGCAGGTGATCCAGCTGATAAAATACCTGGTAAGGAAAAATAAGACTGATATGCGCGACAAGCTGCGCGTCATGCGCGGCGACAGCGGCCTTTTCGGATATTTCGGCACGAGCGACGCGCGCTGTGTGGAAAAAATGATCGCCGCGGGCGACGAAAAGGCGAAGCTGGTCTATGAGGCGATGGCGCTGCAAATTTCCAAATTCATCGCGAACCTTGCCGCTTCGGCCTGCGGCCGGGCGGATGCGGTCATCCTCACCGGCGGGCTCGCCCATTCCCGGATTCTCACCGACGAGATCAAGCGCCGCATCGGCTTTATCGCTCCGGTGAGGCTCTATCCCGGGGAGAACGAAATGGAGTCGCTCGCGCAAGGAGCCTACCGGATACTTAAGGGGGAGGAGCGGGCGCGCGTCTTCCAATACGGCGGCAAATAACGGCTCGGGGCGCGGCTTTGCGGTTTTGACGGCGGGAACCTATTGCGCTGATTTGAAAAACATTATAGGATAGGTGAAAAAATTCAGCGCGAACAGGGGACAGTCAATGAAAGCATCGCTTATCCAGTTGGAAATAAAAGAGACGGAACCACGCGAGGAGCTCGTTGAGCGCGTCTTCGGCCTGCTCGACGCCTGTCGGGGCTCCGACATCATCGTGCTTCCCGAACTGTGGCACATCGGCATCCTCAGCTACCGGACGATCTGGAACTTCGCGGAGGAAAAGGACGGTCCGCTTATGCGCCGGATCTCGGACAAGGCCCGGGAGCTGGGGGCCTTCATTCATTGCGGGAGCTTCGTCCATAAAGACGGCGATAAAATTTTCAATACCAGCATCCTCTTCGACCGAAAGGGCACGGACATCGCGGAATACCGTAAAATACACCTCTTCTCCTGCTACGGGCGCGAGGCGGATTATTTTACGCACGGCACGGAACCCACGGTGGTCGATACCGAACTCGGACGTTTGGGGCTGGCCGTCTGTTACGACGTCAGGTTTCCCGAACTCTTCCGCGAGATGACGCTCGGCATGGGCGCGGAGATATTTATCGTTCCAGCCGCCTGGCCTTATCCGCGCGCCGAGGCTTTCAGGATGCTCAATAGAGTGCGCGCGATGGAAAATTCCGCCTATCTGCTGTCCTGCAACCTGACCGGCCCCTATAAACACCTGACGATGGTAGGGGAGAGCGGCATCGTCGATCCATGGGGGGAGATTGTCACGGAGGTCGTCCCGGGAGAGGGGATCATACAAGAAGAGATATTCTCGGAGACCGTGCGCCAGACCCGCCGCGAGTTCCCCTTTTCTGACGATGTGAGGATGATCGGCTCCGTCCTTTAGCGGCGGAGGGCCTCGTCAAGAAGCGCCTCCGATATTTTTTCGCGCACGAGGCGCTGAATGCCGCGCACGCCGTCGCCGCCATTGACTAATGGACTGAGAAAGTTGCGGAGCTCTTCTTCGGCGACGATTTGCCGCTCTCTCTCCGTGAGCTCTTTCACAGCCTCGCGGCATCTCTTTTCCAGAATGACGCCTAGCGCCTCGTCAGTAAGCGCCCGGAACTCCAGCACCGCGTCAAAACGCGCGAATAGCGGCGCCCCGAGCCGTTCCCTCGCCTCTTCGGCGGAGGCGTAGTTTGAGGTGCAGATGATGACGGCCTCCTTTACCTCGGCGCGATAATTGCGGTCCTCATATATCCCTTCGTCGAACAGCTGATAAAAGGCGCTGTGAAATAGAGGGTTAGGCTTGTCAAACTCATCGAACAGGATGACGG
>CAKSWL010000343.1 GCA_934511335.1 uncultured Cloacibacillus sp.
TTAATACGGTGAGGACAGCAGGCCCCAAAGTTATGACGCATACGGTGCGTATAAACGCCGATTTCCGGGATTGTAAGAGGACGATAAACCCCGATTTACTTTAGGCGAATAAGGAAGTCCGCAGTTTCTCTGCCTGTAACGGAGCCGCCCCGACGCCGTTTGGGTGTAATATAATTAATGACGGCCGCGGTTACAACAGCGGCCAAGCGGGGGGTGCAGAGATGAAAAAGGGCTGTATCGTCGCGGCGGCTTTGCTGCTGGCCGCCGGCGTTATCTATTTCGCCGCCGGCGGAAAAACGGCGGCGCCTGTGGAGGTCACGGATGAGAATTTTCGCCTCGGCACATACGTGAGGCTGCGGCTCGTCGGCAACGACAGGAAATTTCTCGAGCGGGAGCTTGGCGCGGCGGACGCTGAGATGACCCGTCTTGAGGGGCTGTTCTCAGCTAATATCGCCTCTTCCGACATCTCGCGCGTGAACGGCGCGGGCGGCGAATGGGTGAAGGTCGCCCCAGAGACGGCGGCGCTGATAAAACGGTCGCTCCAGATCGCATTGGAGACCGACGGCGCCTTTGACCCCGCCATCGGCCGCCTGGTGCGCCTCTGGGGGATCGGTACTGACGCCGCGCGCGTGCCCTCCGCCGCGGAGATAAAAGGGGCGCTTCGCAGCGGCGGCTATAAAAATGTGAAGGTAAAGGAGACAGGCGGGGCAAGTTATGTAAAGGTCCAGTCCGGACAATGGCTAGACCTGGGCGCGATCGCCAAGGGGCGTATCGCCGATATGCTGAGGGACAAACTCACGGCGGCGGGCGTGGAGCACGCGATAATAGACCTCGGAGGCAATCTCGCCGTGCTCGGCGTATCTCCGGCGGGACGCCCTTGGCTGCTGGGGCTCCAGCAGCCGTACAGGCCGCGCGGCGAGTATTTCGGCGTTGTAGAGCTCTCTGACCGCTCCGTAGTCACCTCCGGCCCCTATGAACGATTCTTCGAACGTGAGGGCGTGCGCTACCACCATATATTCGACCCCGCGACGGGATACCCCGCACGGTCAGGTTTTGATTCCGTTTCGGTGATCGACCGCGACTCCGCGCGCGCCGACGCGCTTTGCACGGCGCTATTCGTCATGGGGCGCGCGAAGGCGGAGAAATTTCTTAAGAACGACCGCGACATTGCGGCGGTTTTCGTACTTGACTCCGAAAAGAGGGTGCTCGTCACTCCCGCGGCGCGGCGCCTTTTCAAGTTGACGGATAAGGATTTCCGCGTTGAAGTGATCGGAGGCGACGCGGAATGAGGCGCGGCGACCGCTGGCTGGCGGCCGTCACGATGGCCGGCGCCGCGATGCTGATCGCCGGCGCGCTTATCCAGCAACAACGGCAATACGACGAAAAAAAACCGCTTAAGGCGGAGATCGTGCGCGACGGCCGGGTGATTGCGGTGTTGCCGCTGACCGGACCGCCGCGCGACATGCGGGTGGAGTCGGCCGGCGGCTTCAACATCGTCAGGGCGGAGCGGGGGCGCGTCGCCGTGATATCCGCCGACTGCCCCGACGGGGCCTGTGTACGCCAGGGCTGGATATCGCACGCCGGAGGCGGTGCGGTCTGCCTGCCTCACCGCCTCGTCGTGAGGATCAAGGGCGCAGCCCGCGAAGTGGACGGCGTGAGCTGGTGAGGGCGATGAATACCCGCCGGATCGTGCTTACGGGACTCTTCACCGCCTGCGCGCTGGTCGTGAACATCGCGGAGGGGATGCTGCCGATGCCGCTGCCGGGGATAAAACTCGGCGCGGCGAACGTCTTTGCGCTGACGGCGCTCGTCCTGCTCGGCACGAAGGAGGCCTTTGCCGTTACGCTGCTGCGCGTGGCGCTAGCCTGGCTCGTCACGGGGAATGTC
>CAKSWL010000344.1 GCA_934511335.1 uncultured Cloacibacillus sp.
GTAGATGGCGGCGATGACAGGCACGGTGCCAAAGGAGGTGCCGATGCCCATGGTCACCAGGAGGCCGACCGCGAGCATGAGGAAGGCTCCCCAGAATTTACTGCCGCCGACCAGCCCTACGACGCCGTTGACAAGGTGCTCTACAGATTTTGTCTCCCTGAGTACATTGCCGTAACCTGCCGCGATGAGCATTACGAAAGCTATAAGCCCCATGATCTCAAGGCCGCCAAGAAAGCTGCCGTCTATATCCTTAAACTTTAAAACCCCGGTGAGCACCATCACTATAAGCGCCGTCAGCGCTCCCAGCGGCATAGAGCCCGACCAGAGCTGCACCGCGAAGGCAGCAGCGACGGCCGCCGTCGTCAGGTAATGTGTTTTGGTGAAAGAATCCGGAACATCTTCACTTGTACCGCCGATGATTGGTTTGTCCGCGTATTCTCTCGGTTTGTTGTATGAGACGAATACCGCTATGAGCAGTCCGATCACCATGCCTATACCGATGATCCATGTAAATGAAGGAACCGCGCTCTTTGCCATATCAACGCCGTTACGTCCCATCTCAGCGGCGATTATGCCTTGAAAGATCAGACCGTAGCCTATCGGCAAGGTAATGTACGGACATTTGAGCCCGAAGGCGAGAGCGCACGCGACCTGCCGTCGGTCGGCCTTGAGTTCATTGAGAAGAAAAAGCAGCGGCGGTATCAGTATCGGGATGAAGGCGATATGGACCGGTATCACCGTTCCCGAAAGGCAGGCGATGAAGGCGAGCAAAAACATAAGCATGATCTTGCGTCCTTTAACCATGACCGCTATTTTTCTGCACGCGACGGAGGCTAGCCCTGTTTTGTTGATCGCGACTGCGAATGTCCCAAGGAGAAAGTAAGCGAGCGCCGTTTCCGAGTTTCCGCCCATGCCGCCGATAAGCACGCCCATCGTAGCGGGAACGGACATTCCCGCGGCCAGCCCTCCTGCGAGGGCCGCGAGCAGCAGAGCCAAGACAATATTGAGGTTGATAAGGCATAAGCCTATCATTACTATTACCGAAATTACCACAGGATTGAATAATAACATTTTTTATTACCTCCAATTTCATTTTTAGATGTCAAGAGTGCAGAGCTGTAACATGAACACATTTTAGGGAGACGGAAAATTTATGTTCGCAGTATAGCGACATCCTGTTACTTATTTATCAACATATCAAAAGATCAGGGCCAAGATATTTTTAAAAATTTGATATAAAATTGATGGAGAGATAGGATGATAAGAGCGCTGCCAAACGTTGTTGTAGCTATACTGCGCAGGTTTTTATCAATGGTACAAAGCAGTATCTTTGCACGTAATGGCGTCGCAGGTCCCGTTGGGAGGCGGAATGCGAAAAGGAGTGAATCTATATTGAAAGAAATAATATTAGACGGCTGCAGTTTGACGCTGGAAAACCTTATGCAGATCACAAGAGGCGGCGTCCATGTAAAAGCGTCTTTGGAAGCGATGGATAATGTGAAAAAATCACGGGCGCTTGTGGAAAGCCTTGTCGCCAGCGGCCGTCCCATGTATGGCATCAATACGGGGTTTGGAAAGTTTTCCGATGTCGCGATCCCGGAAGATGAGATAAACCTTCTTCAAATAAAGTTGATCCTTGCGGATGCGGCCGGAGTGGGAGAACCGCTCAAAAAAGACGTAGTGCGCGGAATGCTGGCGATGCGCGCGAATTCGCTTCTTAACGGCTTCTCCGGCGTGCGCTCGGTGATAATTGAGACGCTGATTGAGATGCTGAACAGAGGAGTCCATCCCGTGATCCCTGAGAAGGGTTCGGTAGGTTCCAGCGGAGATCTTTGCCCTCTGGCTCACATGGTGTTGCCGATGATCGGGCTTGGCGA
>CAKSWL010000345.1 GCA_934511335.1 uncultured Cloacibacillus sp.
TACGCGAAATTTCGTCGCGGATCGGCAGGTCGATGACGGAGCGCAGCGAACCGCCGCGTTTCAGCACCTGCATTCCCAACTGGTGGAAGGTGAGGATGTTGCGCAGCATCTTGAACTGTTTGTCCATCGAGGCATAGGTGTCTATCTCGTGGAAGGAGTTCTGGTGGAGGAAGTCCTCGCGGATTGACTTTGAGGTCTCCAGCACCATACGCTCCTCTTTGGAGAGGGCGTCGACGCCGACGAGGCGGACGATCTCTTTGAGTTTGTCTTCGTCTTCGAGCATGGCCATCGCCTCAGTGCGGCAGACGCTCCACTCGCCGTCGTAAAAGCCGTCCCAGTATTCACCGAGCTTCTGCGCGTAGAGCGAATAGCTGTTGAGCCAGTTGATCGCCGGGAAGTGGCGCTGATAGGCGAGCTGCGCGTCAAGGCCCCAGAAGACCTTGGTAACGCGCAGGGTGTTCTGTGTGACCGGCTCGGAGAGGTCGCCGCCGGGAGGCGAGACGGCCCCGATAACGGAGACCGCGCCTTCGCGGCCGTCCTTGCCGAAACAGGTCGCGCGTCCGGCTCTTTCATAGAAAGAGGCGAGGCGCGTACCGAGGTAGGCTGGGTATCCCTCTTCACCGGGCATTTCCTCAAGGCGGCCGGACATCTCGCGTAGGGCCTCGGCCCAGCGTGAGGTGGAGTCGGCCATGAGGGCCACGGAGTAACCCATGTCGCGGAAGTATTCGGCGATCGTGATGCCGGTGTAGATAGAGGCCTCACGGGCGGCGACGGGCATGTTTGAGGTGTTCGCGATGAGCAGCGTCCTTTTCATGAGGGGCTGCCCCGAACGCGGGTCTTCAAGCTCCGGGAATTCGAGCAGAACGTCGGTCATTTCGTTTCCGCGTTCACCGCAGCCGATGTAAACGACGATCTCGGCGTCGGCCCATTTCGCAAGCTGATGCTGGATGACCGTCTTTCCCGATCCGAAGGGGCCGGGAACACAGGCGGTGCCGCCGCGCGCGATCGGGAAGAAGGTGTCGACGACGCGCTGCCCCGTCGTGAGCGGCACTTCCGGCGGCAGGCGTTTGACGACGGGGCGCGGTTTACGCACGGGCCAGCGCTGAAGCAGTTTAAGTTCGTGCTCCCCGCCCTTTTCGTCCACGACGACCGCCACCGTCTCTTCAACGGTGAACTCGCCGCTTTTTATCTCCTTAATCTTCCCGCTTACGCGGTGTGGGACCATGATCTTGTGATCCACGAGGACGGTCTCCTTGACAGAGCCTATCACATCTCCCGGCCCCACCTCGTCGCCCTCTTTGAGCTGAGGCTCGAAAGGCCACTTGTGTGTGCGGCTTACCGCGGGGACGCTGATCCCTCTGAGGATGTAAGGGCTGTGCGCCTTTTCTTCGATCGCTTCGAGGGGACGCTGGATCCCGTCGAAGAACTCTTCTATAAGTCCGGGTGCCAGCTCGACGCTCAGCGGTTCGCCGGTGCTTACGACCGGTTCGCCGGGGGCCAGCCCTGATGTTTCCTCATAGACCTGAACGGACGCCTTGTCGTCTTTGAGCTCGATTATCTCGCCGACAAGACCGGCGCTGCCGACTTTAACGACATCGAACATGCAGGCGCCGGCCATACCGCCTGCAATTACAAGCGGGCCTGATATCTTTTCGATGTACCCAGTAACGGCGTTGGGTGTGGTCAACTACATCGCCTCCATCATTATCATCATTTCTCACCAAATATATCCATGCCGACCGCGCGTTCGACGTTGCGGCGTATTGAATCAAGCCCGATGCCCATGGATCCTTTTTGGTTTGGTACAGGTATAATGCTAAGGTCCGTATATTCGTTTATCTCATTCACGGCATCCCTGTAC
>CAKSWL010000346.1 GCA_934511335.1 uncultured Cloacibacillus sp.
CGCGCGCTGCACCATTCGGCGCTGATGTACCACTCCCTGTTCGGGGAACGCGCCGAGCGGAGCCTCGCGCGCTGGAAGACCCGCGCGCTGCCGGGCGGGACGCATTTGCGGGTCACGCTCGACCGTGCCGACGTGGACTGGGACGGCCGTACGCCCATGAAGCTGCGCGTCGCCGCGCTCCGCCCCGGGGAAGCCGGACGCGGCGTCCTGTGGTGCGTCGAGGAGGAGCCCGTCGTGACGCTCGGCAAGGACGAGCTCTCGCCGGGTGAGTTCGGCTGGCTCATGCCTTAATATTTCCGAAACGTTTTCCGCCATAATCCCCGTCATGTTTGCACAGTAACATGACGGGGATTTTTGTGCTTTTGTGCAAAAAGAAGAAATTTACCATAAATACTTCTTATAGCCATCAGGGGATAAATAATAAAGCCCAAATTTCTTGCCTTTAATAATGATTCTGCTGGGAAAATTGACACGATTCCTCTTGCAAAAATGAAAAGAATGTTATATAATCTTGTCACTAGGGTTCGGCGCATACCGAGCGCCGTCCACATCACAGAAAGGAGCAGCTACCATGACTCATCGCTTTTGGTCCCGCGCCCTCGTCCTCCTGCTCGTTGTCGCGCTCACGCTGACGACGGCCTGTTCGTCCGGAGGAGGTAAGACTACGACCACCACCGCCGCGACCGCATCCACCGCCGCCACTACGAAGGCCACCACCGCCGCCACTACGAAGGTCACCACTACCCTTTCTACCGGTGAGGTAACGACCGCCGCTACCTCCACCGCCACGACCGCGCCGGCTTCCGGCGACGCGCCGCACATCTCCTGGTACTGCAACAACGGTCTTTGCACGGATAACGATATGGTTATGGAGTACCTGTCCAGCTATATCCTCTCCGCCATCAACGTTGACGTCACCATCAACAACATGACCGACGCGGACTACAGAGAAAAGGTCCCGGTCATGCTGAACGCCGGTACGGAGATGGATATGATCATCTGCAACGCGTCCTTCAACAACGCGATCGCCGATATGGTCAAGATCAACGCTCTGCAGCCGGTCACGCAGTACAGGGACACCCTGCTCGCCGACACCGTCGCCATCCTGCCGGATAACATCTGGAAGGACGCGACCTACGCGGGCGAGGTCTGGGGCATCCCGCTGTATAAGAACCGCGTGCGCAACTACGACTTCCTGTACAACAAGGATCTGGCCGCTCAGCTCGGTCTGACCGAGTTCATGGAAGACCTTCAGTGGGACTTCTATCCCGATCTGATGGAAAAGATGTACACCGTCAAGGAAGCCATGGATGATCAGGGCTTCTACTATCCCTACATCACCACGCTGGGCGGCGCCAATCTCCCGCGCTGCTTCGCCGCCATCGATATCCTTCAGGGCGATAACCAGAAGAAGGCCTACGCCTGCGCCAACATCGACGGCGAGGTCGGCGTGCCCAGCGAGGGCTACGGCAAGGTCTTCAACTGCTACGGCACGGAAACCTACCGCGATTGGTGCCACCAGTCCTTCCAGTGGGTGCAGGACGCCCTGATCCCGCCGGATGACACCAAGAACATCGACCCGGACGGCGCGCTGCGCAAGAACGGCGAGCTCTTCGGCTGGGGCTCCTCCGGTCTGACCTCCATCGACCCGCACTCCTTCTCCGACGACTATGAGACCGTCCTGATCCGCTCCGCGAAGGCGGTCGGTCTGGCCAACGCCTCCAACGGCGTCTACTGCGTCCCGGCTTCCTCCAAGAACGTCGAGGCGGCCTGCAAGCTGATGAACCTCACCAACTCCGATCCGTATCTCGCGACCTGCATGCGCTACGGCATCGAAGGCACGCACTGGAAGTA
>CAKSWL010000347.1 GCA_934511335.1 uncultured Cloacibacillus sp.
CGAATCGCTGAAGCCTGGCGAGGTGGTCGAGGTGCTCCAGAGCACCGCGGGAGGCAACCCCATGATGGTCGGCCTCATGCTCACCCAGGCGACCCTTCCCGAGCGCGTCGAGATGGTAAAACAGATGGCCGACGCGATGCTCTTCGCCGAGGGCGCGCGGATCAGCGGCCTTGCCGACCGCAGCGATGTGGCGCTTAAGATCAAATGGCAGCGGATGCAGCTCCTTCTTGAGGCTTACCTCCAGGAAATCAGCAAAAAATGGGACATGAGCGACAAGGCGATGAAGAAATACTATTCAGAACATAAAGAAGAATTTGTGCAGGCGGCCGCCACTCACCTCCGTCACATCATGACTTCGGCGGAAAAAGACGCCAACAACGCGATACTCGATATCTTCAAGGATAAGGATTTCGCGAAGACCGCCGAGAAATACAGCCGCGACACGAACACTGCGGCTCGCGGCGGCGACCTCGGCTGGATGGAAAAGGGCGTGATGCCGGAAGCGATCGACAAAGCGGTAGAGGAGGCGCGTCCAAACTCGCTTGTCGGCCCCGTGAAGACGGATCTCGGCTGGCATGTGCTCGAAGTCCTCGAACGCCGCCCCTCAAAGCAGCTCACATACGAAGAGGCGAAGGACGAGATCGTGCAGCGCCTCCAGATGAGCTACATCACGAAAGAGCTTGAGGAGCTTCGGAAAAAGGTAAAGGTCGAGATCAACGAGAAGGCCCTTGAGAACCTTGGCGGCATTCCCGCCGCGCCCGCGCCCAAGACGCCGGATGCCCCCGCGGAGGAGAAGCCTGCGGAGAACGCCGCGAAATAGCAATACCTTAATAAAGAAAGTACACAGGCGAGCCGGCGTTTTTTTAATTGCCGGCTCGTTTTTATGGATTTAATGCCGATCTTCCCCCTTCGCGATGGGTTACAATATAAGAGAGGTAAAACAACTTAGAAAGGGAAATTTATTTTATGGACACTATCACCGGTTATCACAGACAGTTTCTTGAATATAAGGGGGTGATGTTCCTCGAGCTCCTTCTGAAGAACATGGCTACGATCCTGTTCCTGTTCTTCCTCCTCCTTGTCTGGTATCTGCTTGACAAGGTGATACCATATCTTATGGCGCACATCTTCAGGGCGGCCGCCGAGCGCGCGAAGGAAACCGTCTATAAGGACGACGAGATACGCCGCGCTTGGCTCATGTATCGCATGTCCACGCTGCGGCAGCTCACCACTCAGATGCTGCGCGTGCTGCTTGCCATGGTGATGTGTTTTGCGATATTGAGCGCCATCGGCATAAACATCAAGCCCATACTCGCCGGTATCGGCATCGCCGGACTGGGGATCTCCCTCGCGGCGCAGAACCTTATCCGCGACTTCATCAACGGCGTGCTGATAATCGTGGAGGATCAATACAACGTTAACGACTGGATCCAGATAGGGGATTATCAGGGTACGGTAGAACACTTCACCCTGCGCCTCACGCGCCTGCGCAGTCTCGAGGGGAACCTGATAATAATTCCCAACAGCACCATCCAAAACGTTATAAACTACACTAAAGACTGGTCCTACACCGCGATTTACGTGACGATACCCTACGAGGGCGACTACAGCGAGGCGAAGAGAATCCTGATGGAGCTTGCCGACGAGACCGTCAATCAGGGAGACCCAAAAATATTTCCCAACCCCACCTTCAACGGCATCACCGAATACGCGCAGAACGGCGTCAAATTCCGTTGTTTCATAAAGACCGCGCCGGGCTATCAATGGCGGGTGGGCTACCGGTTCCGCGAGGAGGGTATCGTCACGTAAATCGCGGTGTAGGACCAGTCTTTAGTGTAGTTTATAA
>CAKSWL010000348.1 GCA_934511335.1 uncultured Cloacibacillus sp.
GGCCTATTTCACGGCGAAGTAAACGCCGTCTTCTTCGGCAGGCGTGATTTTGCCTCATTTACTCTGAGAGTACTCTGAGAGGCAAAAATTAAAAAAATTGTCCACGATTGAGTTATAATATATTCGTGTCTGACTCTGCCCTTATGCGGAGCGGATGACGGCTGATTTATTTGTTGGTTTATCGTATAGATTTTGGGAGGACGACATGTGCATAAAGGAGCCTTTTTGGAGCCCCGCGGGGGCTTTAGGATTTTTACTGGACTGGGACGGCGTGATCGCCGAGACTAAACTCGATTTTTCCGGCATTCGCGAAAAATACTACGGCGGACGCCGGGCGATGTTGCTTGAAGATGCCTGGACGCTCGCGCCGGACGCGCGCCGCGCCATGCTCAAAGAGCTGATGGCGCTGGAAATGGCGGGCGCGGAGAGGGCCTTGCCGGTACCGGGTGCCTTTGAACTGCTTAAATGGCTGAATAAAAACGATATCCCCTATTGTATCCTGTCGCGCAATTGCATAGATGTGATCAGGCGCGGCGCCGAAGTTATCGGCTTGGAGCTCCCGCCGCAGACGTGGGGAAGAGATAATATGGAGTGGGTCAAGCCCGACCCGCGCGCTTTGCTTGCGGCCGCCGCCGCGATCGGCGCCGAGCCGCGGCGCTGCGTTTATGTGGGGGATTTCCTCTACGATCTTCAGGGAGCGCGGCGCGCGGGGATGCGCGCGGTGCTGGTGCAGCGGGACGAGCCCGCGTGGAGTTGCTGGGCCGACGTGACCTATCCGCTGATGGCCGACTTGACAGCGGCGCTGGACGCGCCCGTTCCGCTTGTACCGTGGGAGTACCGCGAGATATTCGCCAAGAAGGGAGAACGGTGGCTGCACAACGCCGCCTCATTTACCTTTGCCGTGCCCTCCGATCCCTCCCCGACGACCGACTGCTGGCTTACGCGCGCCGCTTCGCTTGGAGTCGGAAGCTTTTACGTTCCCCCCGAAAAGATGTTCTCTCCGGAAGACTGGAAAAAGAATCCCTCCTTCGACATCTCCGCGATGGGGCGCAAATGGGCCGAAGTCGTAAAAGATTTCCTCGCTCCGCGCTACCCTTGCGCAAAGGTCGTTACGGAGTGCGAAGCGCCGCTCAACGCGCCGAAGAATTCCCTTGACATAATGCGCTTTATAGAACGTAAAAAAGTCTAAACGATGGTGGGGCCAAACCTTTTCGGAACCGGAGGAGGGGAGAATATCAGCTTTGAGGTACCGCTTGCGGAGCGCATGCGGCCGCGCACCCTTGATGAGTATGCGGGACAGCGGCATATCTTAGCGCCCGGAAAGGCGTTGCGCAGCATGCTCGACGGCGGCAAGGCTCCCAGCTGTATCCTCTACGGGCCTCCCGGCGTCGGGAAGACGACGCTGGTCCGCCTCATCGCGCGCGTCACGGGGCGCGTGCTGCTGGAGATCAACGCGGTCAGCGCGAAGGTCGAAACGCTGCGCGACCTTGTGGAGCGCGCGCGCGGCGAAAAAAAACTTTCCGCCCGTTCCGCGATCGCCTTCGTCGACGAAATATACCACTTCAACAGCAGACAGCAGAATGTCCTGCTGCCGGCGGTCGAGACGGGAGATCTCATCCTTATCGGCACGACGACGGAGAACCCTTGGTTCGAGATAAACAAGACCCTGCTCTCGCGCATGGTCGTCTATACCCTTGAGCCGCTCGCCAGCGAAGAAATCTGCGAACTGCTGGCGCGCGCTCTGAAAGACGCGGAGCGCGGCCTCGGCCGTTTCGGCGTGCGGGCGGAGAGAGAGACGATCGAAAGGATAGCGGCGCTCTCCGGCGGAGACGCCCGTCAGG
>CAKSWL010000349.1 GCA_934511335.1 uncultured Cloacibacillus sp.
GCCGCGCACCGAAAGAGGCTGCGTGACGGGGCGCTCCCCATACGTCAGCTCCAGGTGGGAGAGATCGGCCGGGTAGTCAAAGTCGATCCGCTCGTCGCTGTTTTTCAAAACCGCTGTGATGTCTACCTTCATTCCCTATACTCCTGTAATCATTAAGCGCAACATTCATTATAAGGGTGTTCCCACTCCTTTGTCAATATCCGAATGGCAGACAAAATGAGAAAGTTTCCCGGAAAAAGGCATTTTTCACGCCGGTTTTTGTGTCTGCTATGGCGCTTATCGCGTGATTTTGCGCGCCTCGAGATAAAATCTCTTGTCGGGCGCCTCTCCCAAGGAGAAGCTTTTGCGCACCAGCACGCCGTCATGTCTCACAATGTCATACAGGCTACTCTTGTCAAAGGGCGGCATGAGCAGAGCCAGATTGCCCGGCTTTGACCCCAGGTCACGGGCGGCCTGCTCGCCGTGCACATAGTCGATGCGCGTCTCGGGATGGGCCGCAAGATACGCGTCGAGCAAAGGCTGAAGCTGTTGAAGCGGGGGCATCTTGTCTCCACGGATGCCGGTTTCGCGCTCAAGCGCCTTCTCATCGACCGAGAACAGCACGCGGTGGATGGGCTCGAACACCATGGCCTCGTCGTGCAAATTGACGATCTCACACAGCGCAAAGCGCGCGGGATGGGTTGCCCGCTCGCTCTCGCTCACCTCGGTCTGCGCCCGCAGCGCCCACCCGGCCCGGAGCAGGCGCCCGCTGAGCACCCCGACCAGGGCGATCGAGGCCAGGCCGGCGGCCCAGCCGTTCCCGGCCGGGTCGTCGAGCCGCCACCGCCGCAACGCGACGACGCCGTTGAAGATGATCGGGAACATCCCGAAGATCGCGAAGAGCACGAAGAACGGCGCGATCAGCAGGTAGCTCGGCACCGAGGCGCGCAGACGCGCGGCGAAGCTGCCGTCCGCGAAGCGGCGCTTCCTCTTCACGGGCTTGGTGATTTCCGGATTCTGAGTCATAACTTGCCCCTTTCTCACGGGTTGTTGCGGCGGTATTCCGCCCATTTGCGCGTAAGCTCCTCATTGATGACGCCTTCCCACTTCGTCAGCATCTCGCGGACGTTGTCGCGGTCGTAGACGATGCCGCGGAAGGAGTTCGTGATGCCGCGCGTCACATAGTAGTTGCCCGGCAGGATCGGCAGCACCAGCAGCTCGTCCATCTGTCTGCCGAGGCTCTCCTTCTCCTGCGCGCTCCACGGAAGCTCCCGGAAGGCCTCCCGGTTCGCCGTCGCGTAGCGCGCGGAGGGTCCCATGATCGCCTCGAGGTCGTTGCCGAAGCGCGCCTGCGTCGCGGAGTCGCCCCACCAGCGCAGGAACGCCCACGAGGCGTCGTAGTCGCGCGCCTTCGTGAAGATGACGCTGGCGGTCGCGGATGCCGGCGTTTCGACGAGCGAGATCTGCTCGCCGCCGGTCGCCTGCACATAGGAGACCGTCCCGTCCTCGCGCACCGTGCCGGGCAGCGGATACATCGCCCACTGGCCCTTGATCTCGGGGTAGAAGTACACCAGACGGTTGTATGTCGTATAATTCACGATCCCCAGCGGCATTTCGCCCGACGAGAAGCGGTTTTCGAACGAAAACGTCAGCGGGAAGTCGTAATCGGCGTAAAATTTCGTATAATCCCGGAACGCCTCGACGGATCTCTGCTCCGCGAAGAGGATCTCCGTCTGCTCGTCGTTGTACAGCGTCCCGCCGAGCTGGTAGAGCATCGTCGTATACATGTCTCCGAGGCCGATCTCGAGGTTGTTGCGCTGGAGCACGGGCGCGACGTCGCGCAGCTCGTCCCATGT
>CAKSWL010000350.1 GCA_934511335.1 uncultured Cloacibacillus sp.
CCGCCGGGTCGTTCGCGTCCGGCGCCGCGCCGGCCGCCTTGCCCCCGGCCGGGCGGCCCCCGCACGAGAGCCACAGCCGCTCCAGCTTCCGCCGGCTCGTCGCCTCGGCGAACAGCCGCTCGCGCGCATCGATCACCGACGCGTCCACCTCGCCGTCCTCCCCGTAGCTGATCCGCAACTCGTGCGTGGCGCGGAGCGCGGCCATCACCGCGTCCGTCCGGCCTCCCATCAGCTCCGCCATCTTCGCCGCCATCGCCTTGTATGACATGGCCGTTTTGTAGGCGATTTCGGGGCAGTGGTCGGCGAGCCAGTCCTCGATTCCGCTGTTCGGCCGTCCCTCGCCCCATCGTCCGTTTTTGGTGGCTTTGGCGTTGTTTTTGAAGGTTTTATATTTTTCTACCGCGGTAGAAAAATACAAACTGGCCTCGACCAGGGCCGCCTCGGCCTGGATCATCATCGCGCCGAAGGCCACAGCCTCGCGCACGAAGGCGCCGCGCGCGCCCTCGGCGCGGCGGTACTGCGCCGTGAGCTGCGCCGCCGACTCGTCGACGGCCGCGACCCCGGCCACCTCGACGGCGCTCGCCGCCCTCACGATCTCGCTCTTTCCCATCACCCGTCCTCCTTGTCCTTGTTATTTCCGGTCTGTTTTCCCGAGCGGCAGGACCGCCCAGCTCGGCAGGATCGCCCCGGTCTCGATCTGCACGGCGAGCCGGGCGCGCTTGTCCGCGCCGATCGCCCCCTTGCCGTAGTACATGTACGTGTAGAGCGCGGAGTACGTCACCCCGAGCTTCTCCGCCGCCTCGCGCATCCCGCGGTACTTCACCGTGCGGACGCGCTGGATGACGACCTTTTCCGCCGATCCGCTCATCGCCGGCCTCCCTTCCCGTCCCGCCTGGTGAGGCCGTCGGTGTAGCCCCAGGCGTAGCAGATGACGCCGACGACCACGGCGTGGCCGATGGCGATGCCCAGGGCGATTCCGTTGACGCTGCTCATCGGGCCGCCCCCTTCCTCTTGTCGCTCATTGTTTCTGTTCCTTTCGTGACACACATTTGGTATAATGTTTTTAATCTATTTCGTGACAACGGGTGTAGTATACACCAAAGATGATGTTGATGTCAATAGTGTATCGCACTTATGGTGTAAAATAAAAATGAACAGTATTGGTGTAAGGCTAAGAGAGCTTAGGAAATCGTCATCTCAGGCCGAGATGGCGGATAGTGTTGGTGTCAAACAACAGAACTGGGCACGATGGGAAAGTGGTGTGGTATCGCCGAGTGCAGATATGATTATCAAGATCTGCCGCGCTCACGCCTGTTCCGCCGACTGGTTATTGGGATTGGCTGAGCGGGGCGGAGGCGGGATGGCGACGGCGCACGGAGTGGGTGCGATTGCGGCGGCTGGGAATGCGACGGTCAATGCGGGTGGGGTCTGCTCGAAGTGCAAGCTGATGCAGGCGCACATCCGGGAGATTACCGGGCGGTGAGTCCGCTGTTCAAGGGTCATTTAAGGTAGGATGAAGCCTACAAGAAGCCCCCTTCAAGTTCACTGCCTGGAGGGGGCTTTTTCATTCTATAAGCAGGCACTAAAACTCAGTTTTTCTCATCTCGACTTGAATCTTTCCCATCTTGCATTTGAAAATACAGCATCTGATTCGGTCAGCAGTCTCTTTTACTTTATCAGATGGGGGTCAGAGGCGACGCATATCGCTGATTTGGCTGATTGTAATCGTGCGACGCTCGTCGGGTATGCCAAGAACGGAGCCTATGCAATCGCCTGCGATAAG
>CAKSWL010000351.1 GCA_934511335.1 uncultured Cloacibacillus sp.
GTTTACGCCTATGTAAAGCTGCTCAACAAATTTGACGCGATAAACGTCCTTTCGATGCCGCGCCTCATGTGCACCGACAACCTCCAGAGTTCGCTCCAAGTGGGGCAGGTGATCCCGCAGCTTAAGGGAAGCCTCACGAACCAGACGAACACCAACTCGGTGACGAACAGCTACGAATACAAAGACGTCGGCCTCATCCTCACGGTGACGCCGCACATCAGGAGCGGCAATCTCGTCGCGCTTGAGATAGAGCAGCGTATCGAGGATCTGATGACGACGATGAACTCCGTCACGCCGATAACCTCTAAGCGCGAGGTCAAAACCAGCGTCCTCGTCGCGAACGGTGAGACGGTAGTCATCGGCGGGCTCATAAAAGAGGCGGAGAAGGAGCTGAAAAACCGCGTGCCGTTCTTCTCCTACATCCCGCTGATCGGCAACCTCTTCAAATCGCAGGAAAAACAGCGCGAAAAGGTCGATCTCATGATCTTCCTCACCCCCTACATCCTGGAGACGCCGCAGCATGCCTCACAGATAACGAACGAAATCATCACCGACGGGCAGCGGCTCAGCGAAGCAGAGCGCATCCTGCTGCAGCGCAACAACGATGATTACCTGAAATCGACAAAACAGCAGGGCATCACACGGGAAATGCTCGACCCGCACAGACAGCTCCCCGGCGCGGCCGCCTCCGGCGATGTGAAGCCTCAGGAAAAGGCTCCCGCAAATAACACGGATAAATAATAAAATGACGGGCAAGACCTTAAAAGATCTGAACATAACGCCCGAAAACGTTCTTGAGCTCATCCCTTCGGGGGTGAGCCTTGACGCGCTGCGCGACAAATGCTTCGTCCCCATCGCGCACGACGGGCAGATCGTCACCTTCGCCGCCGCCGACCTCTCGTGCGTCATCGAGACGCAGCTGATCGCGGCCTCGATGGGGGCCGGAGCGAATACGCTGCTCTTTCCGCCCGCCGAGATACAGAACCTCATCCGCGGCCTTTACGATATCAAGAGCGGCGTCGGGCAGGATACGCTGAACGCCATCGAAGAGGTGGACGACCTATCCGAGCTTGCGCGCCAGGAGGTCATGAGCGACAGCGTCGACGCGCCGGTCGTGAAACTCGTCAACGGCATCCTCATGGAGTCGCTGCGCGAACGCGCGACGGACATTCATATCGAACCATACGAGGACCGCGTCGCCGTGCGTTACCGGATAGACGGCGTGCTCTCGGATAAATATTCCCTCTCCAAAGGTCATCAGGCCCCCGTAACGAGCCGCATCAAGGTCATGGCCAACATGGACATCGCCGAGCGCTTCGTGCCGCAGGACGGGCGCATCGGCATCAGCCTCGGCGACCGCCTCGTGGATATCCGCGTCAGCTCGCTGCCGACGCAGCACGGCGAACGCCTCGTGCTGCGCCTGCTCGACAAGGACAACGCTGGCATCGACCTGGATGCGCTCGGCATGCCGCCTCGCATCAACCGCGCCTTCCGCGAGACCAGCGAAGGCGGCCTTGCCCGGCTCTACAGCCGCCGCTCCGGCATCGGCTCCTGACCAGACCCATATAAATGTGCCCGCCGGAAACCCCGGCGGGCGCATTCTGTTTTCTTCAGAAGCTCACGCTTTTTCCTACTGCTTTTAAGAAAACTTCGAAAAAAACGAGGGCAGCACCGCACAATTCGGCAGGCCAGCTCGGCGAGAGCTTTTTCATCAAGCCAAGCTTTGAAGCGCACAGGATTGGCGGAAAAGATCCGCCGAAGCGCGCGGACGCAATTGTGCGG
>CAKSWL010000352.1 GCA_934511335.1 uncultured Cloacibacillus sp.
CAACGCCATCGAGAAAATCTCCGCCGCATACAGGAAGCTGAACCGTCGGAGAAGCGTGTTCCCAAGCAGCCAGGCTCTTCTGAAAGCCCTTTATCCGGCCGCATTCGAGGCCGCAAAAAATGGACTGCGCCGCTCCTGAACCGGGGTCAGGCATACGGCGAACTGACTATTATGTACAAGGACCGCCTGCCCGACTAATAGAAAAACATATCAAAACGGACGAAAAAAACCCCGTCCGCCGTCGACATGCCGTATGGTATGGGTTATATACTGATTTGCCGCCAGACAGCCGAAACCGCTGGCCGCTGAGGTTGTCTGGCATAAGAAAGTATCACAGGAAGACCTATTTACAGAAAACTATTCACACGCTCCCGTATGTCTTCTCTTTACGCAGTCACCGCGACGGCGGCTGCGTTTTCTCCGCCCGGAAAAACGCCAGTATTATAATCACCGCCCCCGTGGAGCTAGCGTGAGGGAGGCAGCGCCGTCCAGGCGGCGACTTTCGTCCGCCTGGAGGGAGGTCACCTCGTAGCCTGCGTTTCAGCGCGCGGGAAGAACGTCAACGGCGCGGGGCGACATTTCGTTTGCCCTGCCGGCCGATCTTCGGTACCCCGCTGTTGCTTCCTTTGGGTATAATATACGGTGTAAAGGCGATGACGGCGTTTCTGCGCCGATTTATTTGCGTTGGAGGTATTGGATGATGAAGAAGAAGATATTTACTGCCCTTCTGATGCTGGCAGTGATTTTCTGCCCTCCGCCCGCGGCTTTCGCCGCGGCCTCACCGGAGCCGAGCGAAAAGACGATAAAGCGCGAGATAAAGATCGGCCGCAAAGGGGCGGAGGCGATCGAAAAACAGGTGCCGCGCGTCATTGACCCCGCCGCCGAGGCTAAGCTGGCGATGATCGCGGCTAAGCTGACGCCGCACCTGCAGCGGGATCTTGAATACAGCGTGTGTATTCTTGAAATGAAGGAGCCGAACGCCTTTGCGCTGCCGGGAGGGAAGACTTACTTCACTACCGGGATGCTCGAATTTTTAAAGAGCGAGGATGAGATCGCGGCGGTCATGTGCCATGAATTCATCCACGCCGATCGCGCCCACGGGATCGTGCAGGCGAAGCGCAACAACCGGCTCACGCTGCTTACGATCGCGGGGCTGGTCGCCGCTACGCAGGCCGGAGACGCCGGCGCGGGGGTCGCGGCGATGGCGAGCGGGATACAGACGGCGCTGATGAACAGCTACAGCATCGAGCTGGAGAAGGAGGCCGACGCGCGGGGGATAGACGTCCTCTACAAGGCCGGTTACAACCCTGCGGCGATGCTGACGATGATGGAGCGCATGAAGGTGGAAAAGCTCAAGCGCGCGCAGTACCAGTTGGGGATCTTCCAGACGCACCCCGATGAGGAAGAACGGGTCGACGCCGCGCTTAAGTATCTGCGCGACAAGGGCATCGAAATTCAGCGCAAGGATGTCGTGCAGTCGCTGAAGATAAAGACGGACACCGTCTCCGGCGACGTGCGCCTTTACGTGGACGGCGCCGTGCTGCTATCCGCGCCGGCGACCGCCGCTTCGGAGAAATTATTTTCGGAACTCGGCGAACGCCTTGACAGCGCGCTTGAGCTCGAGCTCGCCCCCTATGATATCAAGGTACTTGGCGAGAAGGGGCGGCAGTCCCTGGTGATAAGGCGCGAGACGATATTGACGGATGAGGAGCTCCTCCCTGGAATGCCGCCGCTGGCCGAGCTGCGCGACCGGATAAACGACGCGCTCAACAAA
>CAKSWL010000353.1 GCA_934511335.1 uncultured Cloacibacillus sp.
TTTCCGAGCTGGCTCATGAAAGCTCCTCCTCAGTTGTGAAGAGGCTCTGCTGGTTCTGCTGCAGCTGTATAAAGTGCGGCGAGACGGGGATGCCGAGATAGTCCCAGGTGTTGCGCGTCGCCTTGCGCCCGCGCGGGGTGCGCTCAAGCAGGCCTTTTTGGATCAGGTACGGCTCGTAGATATCCTCGATCGTCTGCGCGTCTTCGTTGAGCGCCGCAGCAAGCGTAGAGAGCCCCACGGGGCCGCCGTCGAAGAGCTCTATCAGAGCGCGGAGGAATTTCCGGTCTCCCTCGTCAAGTCCCTCGGGGTCGACGCCCAGCATGTCGAGCGCGTAGCGCGAAAGGTCGCGTCCGATCAGGGGAGACCGCTTGACTTCGGCGACGTCGCGGACGCGGCGCAGCAGGCGCAGCGCCACACGCGGCGTTCCGCGCGAACGAAGGCCTATCTCCTCCGCAGCGTCGTCGGCGATCTTCACCCCGAGCACGCCGCTGCCGCGTTTGACGATCGCCGTCAGCTCTTCGGGCGAATAGAGATGGAGCTGCTCCACGATGCCGAAGCGCGCGCGCAGCGGCGAGGTGAGCAGGCCGAGGCGCGTCGTCGCGCCGATCAGCGTGAATTTTGGCAGCGCGAGGCGTATGCTGCGCGCGAGGGGGCCCTTCCCCACGACTATCGAAAGGGAAAAGTCCTCCATCGCAGGGTATAGTATCTCTTCAATGTTTGCCGACATCCGGTGTATCTCGTCGATGAAGAGGACGTCGTTCGGCTGAATGTTCGAGAGGATCGCCGCGAGGTCGCCCGCCCGCTCAAGGGCGGGACCGGTGGTGATGCGCAGCGTCCCCTTCATCTCCTTTGCGATGATGCCTGCGAGGGTCGTCTTGCCGAGGCCGGGGGGGCCGTAAAAGAGCGTGTGGTCGAGCGGCTCGCTCCGCTGAAGCGAGGCGGTCATGAAGATCGTCAGCTTGTCTTTCAGCCCGCTCTGACCGATGAAGTCGTCTAGCGCCTGCGGGCGGAGGGTGGCGGCCTCCTCCTCCTTCTCGCGGCGCATCGTCTCTATTAGCTTGTTGGGACGGCTGTTGTTTTCATCCATTTTTTACGTCACCTTATCTGCGCTGCAATATGCTCAGAGAGGCCATCAGCAGGCTCTCTTCGCTCCATTTTACATCGTCGTCGGCCTGTGCCTTTGCGGTGGCGATGGCGCGCGCGCACTCGCCGTGCGAGAAGCCCAAACCAGTCAGCGCCTCGGCGACGAAGGCATCGAAGGAGGTCTCGCCGGACGCCGGTGCGCCCGCGGCTGCGCCGGCGAACTTCTTCTCTATCTTTGGCTTCAGTTCGAAACAGATGCGCTCCGCCCTTTTGGCTCCGAGACCGGGCACGGAGAGCATCGATACATTGCCGTTTTTGACGGCTTCGATGATATGACCGATCTCTAGATAGCGCATGAGGGTGATCGCAAGCTTTCCGCCGACAGTCTTGACCTGCAGCAGCTCCAGGAAAAAGTCCCTCTCCATCTCCGTGGCAAAGCCGAACATCGAAAGCCCGGCGTCGCTTATCTGAAGGTAGGTAAGGCATTTCATCTCCTCGCCGAGCACGGCGGAGGCCAGCAGCGCCTTTGTCGGATAGAGCTCGATGCCGAAGCCCGAGACGTCGAGCACTATACTTTCCTTCGCTATTGCAAAGAGAGTGCCGCGCAAGAAGTTTATCATCTCAGTATCCTTTCAGAATGTTCTGGTCGTAATTACGCATCGCAAGACCAGCTATCGCGATCGCGAGAGC
>CAKSWL010000354.1 GCA_934511335.1 uncultured Cloacibacillus sp.
CGCCGTGCGTATCCTTTTTGTAAATGCAAGCGCCTTTGCGCCGTCCCCATGCACGCATATGGAATCAGCCCTGACCCTTATTTCCTTTCCGGTAACAGCTTTTACAACGCCGTTCTTTACCATGCCTATCACCCGCGCAATGGCCTCGTTTTCGTCCTCTATCATCGCCCCGCTTTGCGTGCGCGGCACAAGCGAGCCATCGGGCATGTAGCCGCGGTCGGCGAAGGCCTCCGCCGCGAAGGGAACACTGAGCTCGGCGGCGGCCCTTTCAAATTCGGAATTCGCAAGCCCCATGAGGATGATATCCTCTCCCGCGTCTTTGACGGCCTGCGCGACCGCCTTCGCGAGCGCCGGATCTTTCGCGGCCTGGTTGTACATCGCGCCGTGCGGCTTCACGTGCTGCAGCTGGAGGCCGTTTACGCGGCAGAAGGCCTTGAGCGCGCCTATCTGATAGAGGCAGTCGGCGTATACTTCTTCCGGCGTGCACTTCATGTTCCGGCGGCCGAAACCTACGAGGTCCGGATAGCCGGGATGCGCCCCCGCCGCGACGCCCTTCTCGGCGCAGATCTTGAGGGTCTTTTTCATCACCAGCGGGTCTCCCGCGTGAAAGCCGCAGGCGATGTTGGCAGAGGTGACGGCGTCCATGATCGCCGCGTCGCCGCCCATTTTGTAGGCGCCGAAGCCTTCGCCGATATCGCTGTTGAGATCTACCTTATACATGACCGGTCACTCCTTTTTTATATCTCTTCGCAGGTTATTTCGTATGTTTTCCCGTTGAGCGTGATCTTAAAGCGCTCCGGCAACGCAGCGGCCGGCTGCCGGCTGCGCGAAACGTGGGAGAGACGCAGCTCGCCCGCGCGTTTGACGGACGCGGCAATCTGCCGCTGCTCCGCCGCGCCCTCGGCGACTCCGGCCTCGCGGAAGCGCACCTTCATGCCTGGCAGCTTCTGCACGAGCGCCTCGATCGAAAGCGGCGTGAGGACGCCTATCTTCGTATAGCCGCCTGTAGTCTGGCGGTCGGCGAGCATGATGATCGGCATCCCGTGCCCCGGTATCTGCACCGCGCCGAGCGGTATGCCGTCGGAGACGATGTCCGCCCCTTTTTCCGTATGTTCGATCTTCGGACCCTCAAGGCGGCAGCCCATCCGGTCGGACTCCGCCGTGATGAGATATTCCGCTTCGAAGAGCAGCTTTCTGCCCTCTTCCGTGAAGGCCTCTTGCTGCAGGCCGGTAATTATCGCCAGCGGCGCGTCGGCGGCGGCCGACGGGATAATTTCCGCGGGGAGGCGGAAACCGTCGAGGCGTTTCCAGAGCGGCGCCGGCTCCCCCACATTGACGATGTCGCCGCTTTTGAGGGCGCGCCCCTCCACGCCGCCGATCTTCGCGCGCATATAGGTGGCGCGGCTCTTCATCACCGGCGGCACGTCGACTCCGCCTGCGAAGCAGAGGCTGCCGCGGCAGCCGGCGCCTTTCGGCCCGCTGAAGGAGATGAGGTCGCCCTCTTTGAGTACGACGGCCTGCCAGGAGCCTATCGTCCTGCCGTTGACCGAGAAGCCGAGGTCCGCGCCGGCAAATACCGCCGCGCCTCCGCCTTTTACCTCGATCTCCGGCCCCAGCAGCGTCACTTCAAGCGCCGCCGCCCCCTCGGGGTTGCCGAGCATCGCGTTGCCGATTCGCAGCGCGGGCAGATCCATCGCCCCCGCCACGGGGACGCCGCTCGACTGATAGCCCCAGCGCCCGAGGTCCTGTACGGAGGTCAGCATGCCAGC
>CAKSWL010000355.1 GCA_934511335.1 uncultured Cloacibacillus sp.
GAGCCGAAGATGAACTTGTCCTGCAGACGCCTGTTCATCTCATAGGTCATGCACTGCGGGAAATATTTGGGCCACATTCCCGAGGTCTCGCGCATCACATTCGTCTTGTGCATGGCGACGTGGTTGATCACTTCGGGCCACGGCTCTCCCACGTGCAGGGCGATGATTTTCAGGCGCGGGAAATCCGCCGCGACCTCGTCGACGTCGAGGGGCTGGCAGTAGCTCATGCTGTAAAGCCCGTCGCCGCCGGGAGCGCCGCTGCCCATTCCGGTGTAGCCGATGTGGAACTGGACCGGCGCCCCCAGCTGTTGGCACAGATCCCACAGGGGGTAGAACCGCCTGTCGTTGACGCGGAATTTCTGAGTGCACTGCTGGAACTTCAAGCCGATGAGCTTCAGTTCAGTAATGGCCCTCTCCGCCTCGTGAAGGGCGTTTTGTCCCTGCCAGGGGTCGACAGAGCCCCAAGCGCCGAAGAAGGCGTCGGGGAACTCCTGCCACAAGCTATAAACAAAGTCATTGCTGGTGGGCGGTTCGCCCATGCCGCTCGTCGCGTCCCAGGCAACCGGCTGCATTTTTACACCGTGCGAGCGGGCGTCGTTCGCCATCATTTCGCGAGTCGTCTCGTCGAACTCCGCTTTCAGATCCTCCAGCGTTCCCTTTCCCGACTTACCGACCCAATGGGGCTGGGTGTATTTTCTGGAGGCCAGCATGGCCTTCATTGCGGGCGGGTAACCGCCCTTAACGAAGGGATGCGCATGTACGTCGATGATGTGGAATCCTCTTTCTTCAAGCGTCTTTGGGGTTCTGTCTCCTTCAGGTTTGGCCATTGCTCATACTCTCCTTTCAGATTTAATGCAGGAGCATTAAAAATTCAAACAAAAAATAATGAAAAACGCAGACGGACTAACGATACTTGGCGATGTCGGGATCTCTCTTCTCGCCGAAGGCCTTGCCGCACTCCTTGGCCTCGTCCGTGTTGAAATACATGCCGAGCGCGACGCCCGCCATGGACTGAATGCCCCAGACGGAGGCACTGTCGGCGTTGAAGGACATTTTCAGCGCCGCCAGCGAGGTCGGGCTGGATTTGACGATCGTGTCGACCCACTTGTCGGTCTCTGCCATCAGCTCTTCCGGCGGGACTACCGCGTTGACCAGCCCCATCTGCAGGCACTCGTCGGCGCTATATTTTTTGCACAGATACCAGAACTCTCTGGCCCTCTTCTCGCCGACTATGCGGGCGAGATAGGCGCTGCCGTAGCCGGCGTCAAAGCTCCCGACCTTGGGTCCGACCTGGCCGAATTTCGCGGTAGAGGAGGCGATGGTAAGATCGCACACCACCTGAATGACATGGCCGCCGCCGATCGCATAGCCGTTGACGGCCGCTATCACCGGCTTGGGGATGGTGCGGATGGTCTGTAAAAGCTGGGCGAACAGGCTGGGCATCGGCAGCTTTTCAATGGGCTGAGCGTCGGCCTCCGCGTCGCCGGGGGTGCCTCCGATCGTAAAAGCGCGGGTTCCCGCCGCCGTAAGGATGACGGCGCCGACCTCCTTGTCCGTCCACGCGCTCTCAAGCGCGGTGATCATCTCGTGCAAAGTGCGATTGGTAAACATATTCATCTTATCCGGTCTGTTGATGGTTATCTTTGCCCGGTCGTTATACTTTTCGTACAGTATATCCTGAAATTCCATACTTGCCGCGACCTCCTTCTTCAACTGCCGGGGCAGACGCGTGAAGGGCTGTTTTTCACC
>CAKSWL010000356.1 GCA_934511335.1 uncultured Cloacibacillus sp.
GCCGGATATTTTTTTCGTCTCAAGCGTCGGCAGAAGCTCGAGCGGGTCAACGCAGTCATACTCAATGGCGTAGGCCGCGCGCATGACCTCGGCGTTTTCGAGCCCCGGCAGCGTGTGCAGCATCGCTATCTGCACATCCTCCGGCATGGAGGAGGAAAAGCCCTGAATGTACATCTCCTCCGTATCCGTCCCCATCGGCTCAATGAAGATCTGGTGCCGCTTTTTCTCCGCAAAGCGCACGACCTTGTCCTCAATGGACGGGCAGTAGCGCGGGCCGATGCCCTCGATAATGCCGGAATAAAGCGGGCTACGGTTAAGGTTTGCGCGGATTATCTCATGTGTTTTCTCATTTGTATACGTAAGGTAGCAGGCGGCGCGGTTTTCCGGCGCCTTTGTCGTTTCAAAGGAAAACGGCTCAGGCTCGGCGTCTCCGGGCTGTATTTCCATTTTGCCGTAATCGATGCTGCGCGAATTGACCCTCGGCGGCGTACCGGTCTTGAATCGGCGCAGCTCAAGGCCAAGCGCGCGAAGGCTTGCCGAAAGCTTCGTCGCCGCGAACATGCCGTCCGGCCCGCCCTCACGGGTAACGTCGCCGATTATCGTGCGCCCGGCGAGGTACGTTCCCGAACAGATAACGACGGCCTTCGCCGAAAATATCGCGCCGGTCTGCGTTTTGACCCAGCTCACGCGGCCGTTCTCCGCGCCGACCTCGACTATCTCGGCCTGCTTCAGGCTGAGATTTTCCTGAAGCTCCAGCGTGTGCTTCATTATCTTTTGGTATTCGCGCCGGTCCGCCTGCGCGCGAAGAGAATATACCGCCGGTCCCTTGCCTCGGTTGAGCATGCGGTACTGTATGCAGGCCCTGTCGGCAGCTTTGGCCATTTCGCCGCCAAGCGCGTCCAGCTCGCGGACAAGGTGGCCCTTGCCCGTGCCGCCGATCGCGGGGTTGCAGGGCATATTGCCCACCGCGTCAAGATTTATCGTAAAGCAGATCGTTTTAAGCCCCATGCGCGCAGAGGCAAGCGCCGCCTCAATTCCTGCGTGCCCCGCGCCAACGACGGCAACGTCGCAGCTTCCCGCCTGATAGTCCATCTTATCTTTCTTCCTTCCGGGATAAACTCAAAATTTCAGGTCTATTTTAGTTTACGGCGGAGAAAAAAGCAACAAAAATCGCCCTTTTGCCGCAGAAATGTTGACAATCGGCTGAGAAAGTATATAATTCTAATGATAAACTGATATTAACTGAGAAGTTGGTGGAAATATGCTTAAGAACACAGAAAAAACAATGGATAAGATCGTCGCTCTCTGCAAAAACAGAGGCTTCGTCTTTTCCGGCAGTGAAATTTACGGCGGCCTTGCCAACACCTGGGACTATGGCCCGCTCGGCGTTGAGCTCAAGAACAACGTCAAGAAGGCATGGTGGAAGAAATTCGTTCAGGAAAACCCCTATAACGTCGGTTTGGACGCCGCCATCCTCATGAACCCTCAGGTATGGGTCGCCTCCGGCCACGTAGCCACCTTTAACGACCCGCTCATCGACTGCAAGGCCTGCAAGGCCCGCCACAGAGCGGACAAGCTCGTTGAGGAGTGGAATAAGGAAAACAGCGTTACCGACGTAAACGTTGAAGCGATGAACAATGACGAGCTCATTGCCTATATCCGCGAAAAGAGCATTCCCTGCCCCGAGTGCGGAAAGTCCGACTTTACCGATATCCGCAAGTTCAACCTCATGTTCAAGACCT
>CAKSWL010000357.1 GCA_934511335.1 uncultured Cloacibacillus sp.
GCCATATATTATATCCTCCTTACAGAATAACTGCCGGTATTGTATCACGTTTTTTTTTGAAAATCAAGGGAAAACCCAAAACATTTCCCCTTTTCCGCACATTGTACAAAGCCCCCGTCCCGGCGGGCGCCTTCTTTTGCGGGAAAAGGAGTACGGCGTCTATGCGAATCCTACAATCCGCGGCGCAGGAACGCGCGAGTTTTTCCGGATTGAGAGTTGATTTTTTACGGATTTCGTGATATGCTTATCGTAACACCTACTGATTGGGAGGAATATACTCTTATGTCTGAAATTCTGAAAGGTGCCGCCATTATCGGTCAGTCCGGCGGCCCCTCTGCCGTCATCAACGCCTCCGCCTACGGCGCGATCAGGACCGCGCTCGACAACGAAAATATCACCCGCGTTCTGGGCGCTCTCAACGGCATCCGCGGCATCCTGGACGACAATATCATCGACATGGGCAAGGAGGATCCGGCCGAGCTCGCGCATATGAAGTACACGCCCTCTTCCGCTCTGGGCTCCTGCCGCTACAAGCTCAAGGACGCCTCCGAGGACGAGACCGATTATAAGCGTATTCTGGAAATCTTCCGGAAGTACGACATCCGCTATTTCTTCTACAACGGCGGCAACGACTCCATGGATACCTGCAACAAGATCTCCAAGTACCTGCTGGCGCACGACTATCCCTGCCGCGTCATGGGCATCCCGAAGACCATCGACAACGACCTCGCCGGGACCGACCACTGCCCCGGCTACGCCTCCGCCGCCAAGTATATCGCCACCTCCGTCATGGAGATCTACCACGACGCGCGCGTCTATGACACCGGCATGATCACCATCATCGAGTGCATGGGCCGTCACGCCGGCTGGCTGACCGCCGCCGCCGCGCTCGCGGGCGTCAAGGGTCAGGGCCCCGACCTCATCTACCTGCCCGAGGTCGATTTCGACATGGAGCAGTTCATCGCCGACGTCAAAGCGATCTACGCGAAGTCCAAAAAGTGCATCGTCGCCGTCTCCGAGGGCATCCACGATAAGGACGGCCGCTTCATCACCGAGTACGGCTCCGATCTGGCGCAGTCCAAGGACAGCTTCGGCCACGCGCAGCTCGGCGGACTCGCCGCCTTCCTCGCCAGCGTCGTCAAGAAGGAGACCGGCGCGAAGGTGCGCGGCATCGAGCTCTCCCTGCTGCAGCGCTGCGCCGCGCACTGCGCGTCCCAGACCGACATCGACGAGAGCTACGCCGCCGGAGAAGCCGCCGTGCTGAACGCCGTGAACGGCGTCACCGATAAGATGGTCGGCTTCGAGCGCTCCTGTGCCGACGGCAAGTACGTCTGCAAGATCAAGCTCTTCGACCTCTCCGTCGTCGCCAACACCGAGAAGAAGGTCCCGCGCGAGTGGATCAACGCCGCCGGAAACGGCATCGAGCAGGCCTATATCGACTACGCCATGCCGCTGATCCAGGGCGAGACGAAGCTCGAGAAGGAAGACGGTCTGCCCCGCTTCGTCAGGCTGGCAAAGGTCCGCGCGTAAGCGCAGCCGCTCCCTTTTGAGCCTACGCGGGACGGCTCCTCCGATTTTTTCGGTCCCGCGCGGGGACGCAAGGCGGGATCCCTCCGCTGCGCGTCCCCGCGCTTTTCCACAGTTTCGCAAACCTGTCCAAAAATCCGGCATTTTCACGGGATCGCCCGAAAATCAGACGATATGCCCCCTTTGACCGATGACGAAACGGGATATTCC
>CAKSWL010000358.1 GCA_934511335.1 uncultured Cloacibacillus sp.
GTGCTGAACATCGGCGTGCCGGGAAGTATTTTCAGCCTCGACACCTACGCCGCGGTGCCGCTCTCCAGCGTGACGAATTTGTGGGGGCACTTCGGCATGATCTTCTTTTTCTTTTCTCTCGCGGCCGTCTCCCCCTGCCGCAAAGTGCGGCATACGGGGCTCAGTGAATACGCGTCGCTCCTCGAGGTCTATGACGCCGTTCGTTCCACGCTGTGCCCGGCCATCATAACGGCGATCTTTATCCCGCTAAACATCGGGCTTGAGCTCGGACTGACCGGCATCCCGATGTACGCCGCGGACTTCGCATTTTTCTGGTTCAAAGTCCTGCTCGTGCAGGTAGTGGTGATCCCTCCGGTGAGAAGCGCCTATTTGAAAATGAAAGAGCGGCTGCCGCGCGGCTGGAAGTCTTCCCCCTATCTTTTTCTTTCGTACAGCGGCGTCGCGCTCTTTCTCGCGAACCTCTATCTATAGGTCCGCAAGCCGCCGCTGTTGGGGGAGCGGCTTGTAAAGCCTCTTGATTCCGCTGCGTTTTGCGAAGAGCAGGGAACCTCTTTTTACGGCGAAGGTCAGTCGTTTCCCGGGAAAGATCTCGAAGAGGCTCGCCGTGCCGAAGGGGGACAGCGTCAGCCTGTTCAGGCCGAAGGTGCTGTTGCCGACCCGCAGATAGTAGCGGTCCCATGATTGGCGGCCGCCCTGAAATATCATCCACTCATCAGTTTTGATATAGCGCCCGTTTTCTGGCGTCAGGGAGGGCATTCCCGCGTTTGACGATTTAACGCGCTCCTGCCATGTCCAAATCTTGCCGCCCGTTACGATATACTCGTCTTCGACGGGGGTCAGCTCTACGGAATGTATGTATGTGGTGGTAAAGCGCTGGCCCAGCGCCACGGGCGTGGAAAACAGCACCTTTTGCTCGTCGTCGAGCAAAACCAGCGAGTCTACGCGCCAGCCGACGGCGGCGAGCAAAAAGGCGGCCGATAATAAAGAGAAAAAGAGCAAAGACTCCGGGATGCGTTTACGCATGTTTCCCCGCCTCCCCTCCATTATACCTTACCATCAAGGGGCCGTTTTTACAATTTGCGGAACGCATTTATGCTCCCCAATGCTGTATACTACTTATATAAGATAAGGAGTGAAACAATGTCCGAAAATATCCGGGACGTGTTGTCCGAATTGATAGATAGCTATGGAATAAGTATTCTGGAAGACCCCGACAGGCTGTCGCAATTTCTCGAAGACCGCTGCGCGCCGCAGGCGGAGGAGGCCTTTCACCTCACCTTCGCCCTGCGCTATCTGCTTAAATGCGGCTGGCGCGCCTCCGCTAGCGGCGCGGCGCTGGAAGAGCGGCAGGAAGAGCGGCTCTGTCAGCAGCTTGGCTTCACACCGGATCAGTCGCGGGATGTAATGGCGCTGATAAACGAAGCCGTCGCGGGGAGGTGTGAGGCGGAACCCGAGGAGGAGAGTTTTGTCGCCACTCCGGGCAACCTCCGGCGCATCTCCGGCGGTATCTCGAACAGGCCGCGCACGATGCGGATACGTAAAAAATCCCTCTACAACGGAGTCGTCCTGATCGCGTCGCTGCTGGTGCTGGGCGTGCTGTTTTTCCAGATCGGCAGCCAGCGCACGCCGGTGGGCGACGAGCTGCGCATCGCCTTCTTCGCGCCGATGTCCGGCCCCGAGGCCCGCCTTTCGCATGTGCAGCTTCGGGCGGCGCAGCTTGCGGTG
>CAKSWL010000359.1 GCA_934511335.1 uncultured Cloacibacillus sp.
AAATCCCCTTAACATACAACGCTGCGGAGGCGAAACAAATGACGAACCGGCCCGAATGGGACATATATTTTCTTCTTATGGCGCAGGTGGCGGCGAGCAGAAGCACTTGTCTGCGCCGCAAGGTGGGGGCGGTGCTGGTGCGCGACCGGCAGATACTGAGCACGGGCTATAACGGCGCCCCGCGCGGGGTGAGCCACTGTGAAGAGGCGGGATGCCTGAGAGAAAGGCTGGGGATCGCCTCGGGCGAAAGGCACGAGATATGCCGCGGCTCCCACGCGGAGATCAACGCCATCGCTCAGGCCGCCGCCGCGGGGACGTCGACGGCCGGCTCCTGGCTCTACTGTACTCACGAGCCCTGCATCTACTGTACGAAGGCGCTGATAAACGCCGGCTGCGTAAAGGTCTTTTTTTTGCATCCATATCCCGACGAGCTTGCCCGCGCCGTAATGGCGGAGTCGGGAGTGGAGAGTGTTTGGGTCGATCCGAAGGATCTGCCCAGGGATATTTCTTCGTTTTAAAAACAAAAACGAAATATAGTCGTAAATAGGGAAGGAAGGAAGGAGAAAGATAATGTCTATTTCTATCGTTCTTGCCGATGACCATCCCCTTACCCGCGAGGGAATAAAGGGATATCTTTCAAAGGAAGCGGATTTTAACATCGTCGGGGAATATGCCGACGGCAGCGCCACATGGGAGGGGATCCAGACACACAGGCCGCAGGTGGCCCTGCTCGATATCAGGATGCCCGGCCTTGACGGCATCGCTCTTGCGCGCAAGGTAAAGGAGGCGGGGATCCCCACGGCCTCGCTGATGCTCACGTCTTACGACGCGAATCAGTATGTGATGGCGGCGCTTCGCGCCGGCGCGCGCGGATACGTCCTCAAGACGGCCACCATGGACACCCTCTCGCGCGCGATCAGGATCGCGGCGCGCGGCGGCTTCTATCTCGACAGCGACGTTGCGAGCGCGGTCGAAGAGGGCGAGGATTTTGTTCCGGAGCCGGTGTCGGTCCGCGAACGCGAGGTTTTGCTGCTCGCGGCGCGCGGCCTCTCGGGAAAGGAGATCGCCGCCCAGCTCTTCATCAGCGAACGCACCGTCCAGACGCACCTGGCCTCGATATATGACAAGCTCGGGGCTAAAAATAAGACGGAGGCGATGCTGCTCTCCCTTAAGTACGGCATCGTCACCATGGAGGAACTTCTTGATTAAATGAGGAAAGAGGGGCTCCTCTATCAGCTCATAACCGCCCTTCTTGTACCAGCGCTCCTCGCTCTGGTGCTCGCGTGGGTGGTATACGACCAGTTTGAGAAGAGCATGGAGTCCAACGCCAATAATTATGTCGAGAACCTGGTGGACAGCGTAGCCGCCAGACTCGATTCAAAGAAATGGAACATCCAGCCGGACGGCACTTACAGGAGAAAGCCGCTCGACAGGGATGTGACCGCCATCGCCGCGGTGCTGAAGGAGATGAACCTTCCCGGGATGTTCGCCGTCTTCCATAAAGACGGAACGCTCATCTACGGCTCTCCCGGGAAGGTGAGTTTTCTCGTGGACTGGATGGACTCCTTCGACTCTCCCACGCCCGTGAAGGTGCGCAGCAAAGGCGGTGACTATTTTACGGGGATGTTCTACTCCATCCCCGATGAGGACATCTACATCATCGGCGCCGTCTCCTGGAAGACGCTCTTCGGCTCGATGGTGCTCCTCGTCAC
>CAKSWL010000360.1 GCA_934511335.1 uncultured Cloacibacillus sp.
GTTTTATCATGGGGCCTGACGGCCAGAAGATGTCCAAATCCTTGGGCAACGTCATGAAGCCGGAGAAAATCATCGATAGAAACGGCGCGGATATCCTCCGCCTCTGGGTCGCCTCATCCGACTACCGCGGCGACGTGCGTATCTCGGAAGAGATATTCAGCAACCTTATTGAGTCATACCGGAGAATACGCAACACGGCGCGTTTCCTGCTCGCAAACCTCGCCGGCTTCGACCCCGCGACGGATATACTGCCGCACGACCAGCTCACCCCTGTGGACCAGTACATAATGCTGAAGCTCGAACGGCTGCGCTCGCGCGTGACGGCGGGGTTTGACGAATATGAGTTCCACCAGCCGATGACGCTCATCCACCAGTTCTGCGACAACGAGCTGTCGTCGTTCTATATCGACGTAAGTAAGGATAAGCTATATGCCGACGCGAAAGAGGCGATGAGCCGCCGTTCCATACGCACAGTTATGTGGCAGGTACTCCAGGCGGTGACGCAGATGATGTCGCCCGTCCTCTCCTTCACAGCGGAAGAAATCTGGCAGAAGATGCGTGAAATGGATCCGTCGCTGCCGCAGAGCGTCCTGCTGACGGACTGGCCCGGCAGCCTCGCCGAGGGCATTGATCCCGCGGTGGAGGACGAATGGGATATGCTCATGCTTGCCCGCCAGGGCGTGCTTCGCGGCCTTGAATCGGCGCGCGGCAAGGGCGTTATCGGACATCCGCTTGACGCCGACGTTCAGATAAAGCTCAGCGACTACTACCGGCCTCTCGCCGGCAAGATCGCCGACGATACCTGGGAGAACATCCTCATCGTCTCGTCCTGCAAAGTCGTTGCGGAGGTCGGCGGCGCGGGGATCGTCTACGACGACGAGACGACGGGACTGCGTATCGGCGTCAACAAGTCGACGGCCGAAAAGTGCCCGCGCTGCTGGAAGAGACGCCATGAAGTAGCGGAGAAGGGCCTCTGTGACCGCTGCCGCGATGTGCTCGATCACCAATAATATAATCGGAGAAGATATCAATGAGGAGGGGGAGGGGCTGACCGCCGCCCCCTCCTCTTCTGTCGCGCACATCTTTGAGATATCAGCGGAGCTGGACGGACACAGATTGGATTTCGTCCTTTCGCGCCTTCTGGGGATAAGCCGCAATTACGCGCAGAAGCTGATAAAAGAGGGGCACTCTTCGCTTACTCCTGAGCGCCGCGTCAAACCATCGGTGAAAGTTGCCGCCGGCGACCGGCTGCAAGTGGAAATACCGCCGGCGGAGACGCTTGACCTTGAACCTCAGGATATCGTCTTTGAGACGGTTTATGATGACGAGGATCTGATCGTGGTCAATAAACCCGCGGGGCTCGTAGTTCATCCGGCGCCGGGGCACTGGAGCGGCACGCTCGTGCATGGACTGCTGTTCCGCTACCCAGATCTCGGGACGATGAACGGCGTCCGGCGTCCGGGGATCGTCCACCGACTTGACGCAACCACGTCGGGGCTGATGGTGGTCGCACGAAACGGGCTTGCGCTGGAGGGACTATTTCGCGATTTTAAGGCGCGCCGCATCCGAAAAGAGTATCTGGCCCTCTGTTATGGCATGACCCCCGCCGTGCGCGGCTCCGTCAAATATCCGATCGACCGCGATCCTTATAATCGGCTCCGCATGGCCTGCGTGGAAGATGGCCGCGAGGCCTGGACGGACAATGAAAGGCT
>CAKSWL010000361.1 GCA_934511335.1 uncultured Cloacibacillus sp.
GATCAGCGTCGACTTCCCAACGTTCGACCGCCCGACAAAGACGATTTCATAGGGGCCCGGCGGGGGCAGCTGCTGTCTGTTAAAGGCTGTGCAGAACAGTTCTGATTTCCATACGCTCATCTTATTCCTCCGGTCTCAAGGCCAGTTCAAAAACCTTTGAGATGTTTGAAACATGGTGGAGCTTCATTCCGCTCAATATCCATTCGCTGAGCTCCGCCGCATCGGGCCTATTCGCTTCGGGCAGTATTATATCTTTTATTCCAAGACGTTTAGCCGCTAAAATCTTTTCTCGGATGCCGCCGATCGGCAGCACGCTGCCGTGAAGGGTCATTTCGCCCGTCATCGCATATCTCGTGTCGATCTCGCGTCCGGTAAGCGTGGAACAGAGCGAGAGGGCCAGCGTTATCCCGGCGGAGGGGCCGTCCTTCGGTACCGCACCGGCCGGAACGTGGATATGGATATCTTTTTTGCCCCATTCAAAGTCAGCGAGCCCATATGCCGCGGCGTGCGATTTCAGATAGGCAAGCGCCGTCGTCGCCGATTCCTGCATAATGTCGCCCAGATTGCCCGTATAGGTGACTCTTCCCGAGCCCTCCATCACCGCCGACTCGATAAGAATAACGTCTCCCCCTGCCTCAGTCCAGGCAAGGCCGATCGCCGTGCCGACGGTGTTGTATTTCGGTATTTCTGTGTTATGGAGCTTGGGAGCGCCAAGTATTTTTCTGACACGTTCTTTGGTCAGAGAAGGCTTTTCGTTATCTCTCTTTTCCGCGGACAGCTCAACGGCCAGTTTGCGCGCCACCTTCGCAAGCTCTCGGTCAAGCGAGCGCACGCCGGCCTCCATCGTATAGGAGGCGATGATGTCTTTGAGAGCCGCTTCGGAGATCGTGAAATCTTCTTTTGCAAGGCCGTGTTCCTTAATTATCCGCGGTATCAGGTGACGTTTGGCGATCTTTATCTTTTCTTCCATCACATAGCCGGGAAGCGGAATGACCTCCATACGGTCAAGAAGCGGCCGCGGTATCGTCGCGGCGGAATTGGCCGTCGTGATGAACATCACCCTGCTCAGGTCAAAGGGGACCTCCAGAAAGTTGTCGACAAAGTGCCAGTTCTGCTCGGGGTCGAGCGCCTCAAGCAGCGCCGACGAGGGATCGCCCCGAAAATCGGCGCCAAGCTTGTCTATTTCATCCATCAAGATGAGCGGGTTGCTTGATCCGCACTGCTTTATCTTCTGGATGATGCGCCCCGGCAGCGCGCCGACGTAGGTGCGGCGGTGGCCGCGTATTTCAGCTTCGTCGTGCATACCTCCCAGCGATATGTTGATGAATCTTCTGCCCATCGTCCGCGCGATCGAACGGCCAAGCGACGTCTTCCCGACGCCGGGGGGCCCGACGAAGCAGATCACCTGCGCGCGCATATCCTTCCCCGCGCGCTTTTTTACGGCGAGGTATTCCAGGATGCGCCTTTTGACTTCGTCAAGTCCGTAGTGGTCTTCGTCAAGCACGCGCCGCGCGTTGTCAAGGTCCAGGCAGTCTTCGGTAGTGCTGTCCCAGGGCAGCTCGGTCAATGTTTCGATGTAGGTGCGCGCTACCGCGGCCTCCGGCGACACGGGGGCAAGCTTGGTGAATCGCGATATCTCCTTATTTACCCGCTCAAGAACGGCTTCGGGCATGCCGGAAGCC
>CAKSWL010000362.1 GCA_934511335.1 uncultured Cloacibacillus sp.
GGGACAGAAGGTCGCCTGCCTCAACAGGACGGGCGAAGAGGTGGCTGAGGGAGAAGTGCTGGCGGTGACCGAGCCCTCCAAAGACCGGACCTACGTGGTCAGCGTCGCCGTCCCCAAAGAGCTGACAGATGAGATCCGCGCGATCGCGGTAAACGCGTCCGCGGGCTCGTGCCCCAGGGAGGTGTGCTGAAATGGCGAAAGTAAATGTGATTTGCCGCTGCGAAGAGATAGAAATAGACGAGATCCGTAAATGGATCGCGGCTGGCTACACCGAGTTTGACGAATTGAAGCGTATTCTGCGCGTCGGCATGGGCCCCTGCCAGGGACGCGGCTGCCGCGACATAATCATCCGCGAGCTTGCGCGCGCCACCGGCAAACCCATCGCCGAGGTGCGGGCCGGCGTCATTCGCCCGCCGGTGAAGCCGATCAAGGCCATGCTCTTGGCTGACGAAGACTAGGGAGGTAATGTGCCATGACGATAAAAACTGCTGATGTTATCATTGTCGGCGGCGGTGTGCATGGATCAGCCGCCGCCTACGAACTAGCAAAGGCCGGAGTGAAGACCGTCCTTTTTGAAAAGGAATATCTCTCCTCCGGCGGTTCGGGCCGTTCCGCGGCGGGGCTCCGCCAGCATTTCGGGACCGAAACCAATCTCCGTATGGCAAAGTATAACCTCTCCGTATTCCCGACGCTGGAGGAGGAGCTCGACACCGGCATGAAGCTTGAGTTTACGCAGTGGGGCTACATGTGGGTCGCCTATTCGGATTCTTGCATGGAGCAGCTCAACGCGAACGTTAAGCTGCAAAAGAGCCTCGACATCCCCTCGGTGATGATGACGCCGGCGGAAATACACGAGCGCTGGCCCTATCTGAATCTTGACGGCATTCTCGGCGCCGCCTTCTGCGGCGACGACGGGCATATCAATCCGCAGACGCTGACAATGGCCTACGGACATGCCGCGCGTCGTCTCGGCGCCGAGATACGGACCTATACGCCGGTCGCGAAGCTGCTCGCGGAGAACGGCAGGATAAAGGGCGTCGTCACCGAAAGCGGCGAAGAGTGGCACGCGCCTAAGGTGTTGCTTACTGCGGGGCCGTGGTCGACGCCGCTGGCCGCGGAGGTCGGCGTGGAGCTGCCGGTCTATCCGGAGCGCCACAATATTCTCATCACGGAAGCGGTAGAGGTCTTTAACTGCCCGATGGTCCTCTGTCTTGACGACGGCGCTTATTTCAAGCAGTGCCCGAACGGCACCTTTATGTTTGGCCGCGACGACCAGGGCGAGCCGCATACGGTGGAGGCCGGCAACAGCGCTAAGTTCCTCGAGGGCGTCACTAAGAGCGTTCTCAAGAGGATGCCGGCGCTGAAAGGTATCCGCGTGGTGCGCCAGTGGTCCGGCCCCTATGACAATACGCCCGACCATAACGCGATCATCGACTGGACGCCGGTGGAGGGGCTCCTCGTCAACTGCGGGTGGAGCGGACACGGACTTCAGTTCGGCCCCTCTGGCGGCCGTGTCTGCAAGGAACTTCTCATGGGAGAGAAGCCCTTTGTCGACCTGCATCGCTTCCGCCTTTCACGGTTTGCCGAGAACGACCTCTTCTTCGAACCGGCGTTTATATGATAGACTCTCCCTTAATGAAAGCGGCCGCCTGCGAAGCGGCCG
>CAKSWL010000363.1 GCA_934511335.1 uncultured Cloacibacillus sp.
GCCGGGCGTCACCCATATGGAGCCCGGCTCTCCGCCGCAGCAGCGCCCGCAGGCGGCGCACTCGAAACGGAGGCCGTCGCGCTCCCACCAGTAGTGCATTATCTGCCTTTAAAGCCCTTTTTCGTCGCCAGATACACCGCTCCGGTCTCTTTGAGCTTGTCCAGCGACTCAAGCGCGATGCCGGTACCCAGCGCGACGCATTCGCCGGCCGATTCGGCGACGACAGCGTTAATTTCAGTCTCTTCCATAATCAGCTCCGCAAGGCCGCGCAGGTAGGCGCCGCCTCCGGTGAGGATGATCCCGCGGTCCATGACGTCGGCGGAAAGCTCGGGCGGCGTCTTTTCGAGGACGCGTTTTATCCCCGCGATGATGCTGCCCACCGGCTCCTCGATCGCCTTCGCGACGTCGACGCTGTTGACCGTCACCTGGCGCGGCAACCCCTGTACGAGGTCGCGTCCGCGGATATCCATTATCTTGTCGGGGGAGGCCTTTGCAGAATCGCAGGCGCCGATCTGTTTTTTCACATCTTCCGCCGTCTGTTCGCCGATGGCGAGATTGTATTGTTTGCGCATATAGCGGACGATCGCCTCGTCAAACTTGTCGCCGCCGACCCGCAGCGACTCAAAAACGACCAGGCCGCCGAGAGAGACGATGGCGATATCGGTCGTGCCGCCGCCGATGTCGACGACCATATTTCCCACAGCTTCGCCGACGGGCATATTGGCGCCGATCGCCGCGGCCATCGGTTCCTCTATCAAGTAGGCCTCTTTCGCCCCCACCTCAAGCGCCGCCTCCAGCACCGCGCGCCGCTCCACATCCGTGGCTCCCGCCGGTACGCCGATCATCAGGCGGTGGCGCACGATGCGCTCCATTCCCTTGGTGACCTTTTTAAGGAACTCGCGCAGCATGACCTCCGTCATCGTATAGTCGGCGATGACTCCGTCGCGCAGGGGGCGGATCGCCACGACGTTGCCGGGGGTCTTGCCGATCATTATTTTAGCGTCTTCGCCCACCGAAAGGATTTTGCCAGTGCTCTGGTCCATCGCGACGACGGAGGGCTCGCGAAGCACCACGCCTTTGCCCTTGACAAATACCAGCACCGTTGCCGTGCCTAAATCTATTCCGATATCTCTATTCCACAAACCTGCCAGCCTCCCTGTCTCTCTATACAGAGGTCTTCTTTGCAATATTGCCGTCCAATCCAAATGTTTATTTTACCATATAAGTGAGTATGCGAAGACACTTTCATTCCCGCCGCCCGGGGCGGATGCCGAAAGACGCGCGCGCCGTCACCATAATTTTTCATCATACGAGATTTTCCACAGATAAAGGCCGCAGGCGGGAAAGGTGCGCCCGCCGTCCGACCGTGTGCTTTTATCCGTGTCGAGCAATTCTTTTATCCGCGCCGGGCTTATCTGCCCCAGCGCCGCCATTTCAAGATTCCCGAGTATTATCCGCACCATATTGTGGAGGAATCCGTCTCCCTTTATCCGCAGGACCACCAGCGGGCGACGGTCGATCAGGCGGATGTCGGTGATCGTCCGAACCGTGGTGTGCTCGCTGCCCTCAAAATGGCAGAAATTTTTAAAGTCGTGGCTGCCGAGCAGCACCTTCGCCGCCTCCGCCGCCGCCTCCCAGTCGTAGCGC
>CAKSWL010000364.1 GCA_934511335.1 uncultured Cloacibacillus sp.
AGCCGCATGAACAAATCGGCCGAGCGTATGTGCTTGCCCCAGATAGACCCCGAGCTATTCATGGAGGGGCTGCTGACTCTCGTCAAAACCGATATCGACTGGGTGCCGTCGGGAGCGGATACAACGCTCTACATCAGGCCCTTTCTCTTCGCGACAGACGAAAAGTTGGGGGTGCACGCCCCCTCGAAATGTATCTTCGCGATCATCCTTTCGCCCGTCGGCCCATACTTCCCCGAAGGAGTAAACCCCGTCAGGATATTCATCGAGAAAGAGGACGTGCGCGCCGTGCGCGGAGGCACGGGTTATGCGAAGTGCGGCGGCAACTACGCCGCCTCGCTGCGCGCGGGAGAACGCGCCGGAGCCAAAGGCTTCTCACAGGTGCTCTGGCTTGACGGCGTCGAAAAGAAATATGTCGAAGAGGGCGGCAGCATGAACATCATGTTCAAGATAAAGGACAAGGTGGTGACGCCGGCGCTGACTGGGACGGTGCTCCCCGGCATCACGAGAAAGTCCGTCATCGAAATGCTGAGATCATGGGGCGTCGAGGTCGAAGAACGCCTCGTAACTTTGGAAGAGATACTTAAAGGCATCAAAAACGGCGATGTGGAAGAGGCCTGGTGCTGCGGCACCGCCGCCGTCATCTCTCCCATCGGCGAATTCGCTACGGAGGACGAGAGATATCCCATCGGCGAATTCAAGAGCGGGCCGCTTGCGCTCAAGCTCTATCACGCCCTGACAGATCTCCAGTTCGGCCGCCGCGAAGATAACTTCAGCTGGATGGTGCGCGTGGCGTAAGACCGGCAGGCGGCGGATAGGAGGCCAAACCCATGACCGCCTTCCAAGCCGTCCCGCGCAGATGCGCGTGGACGGCTTGGAAGGCTTTATTTTACCAATAGGACCCCGCGGACGGCGGCGCGACAAACACCGTTGCCGGCCCCGCCGCCGCTAGGTTGCTCATGGTCCCCCGCCTCGCCCATTTCAAGGGCCTTTACGACGCCGATGGCGTGGCGCTGGCAGTCCCTTGCCCACAGGATCGCTTACCCCCCAAAAATCCGCCACCGGCTAGGCGATGATGCTGCAGAAGACGCCGGTAACGATTATCGAAGCCACCACGACGGCCGAGACGAAAATAGTGGGCGAAAGCGGCACAAAGAGCGCGCGGCCCAGCCCGACGGCGGCCGGGATGAGCGCCATCGGTATCGCCTCCAACAGAAAACCGCCGACATCATCGACGCCGGAAAGCGTTACAAGGCCGGTGCAGAGAGCGCCCAGCGGGCTGGTCTCAGCCATACGCCATGAATTTCCCGGGGCGTCATGGCAGAGGTGCAGGGTACATTTCATGAGAAATATACTAGCGCACGCATCACAGATAGATAAAGAGACATTTGCGCAGGGTTGAAAGAAATATGGCTTGTGTCGGATGAAGCTGAGGCAAGAAGGAGGGCTGAAGGATTCATCGCAAAAAATGAAAGCAGATGCCCCAAAGCGATAAAATGCCTGGAGGATGGCCTTGAAGATTCTCTGTCATACTACGCCTTTGCAAACCTTGAGGCGAGACAGTGTCTACACGAATTATGTTAAAATATTGAGCCAAATTTCAATACATCGGATCTGGACGGCAGCTAAGAATGACGCC
>CAKSWL010000365.1 GCA_934511335.1 uncultured Cloacibacillus sp.
GCCGAGCGCGAGGCGAAGTAGACGATGCGTTCCTTCACCTGAGCGGGGCAGGAACTGTTCGTACATTTCACCGCCGCCTCGCCGGGCAGCCGCACGGCGTGCGAGCCGCAGACGGGGCACCTGTCGGGCAGCTTGAAGGGTTCGGTCCCCTCAGGCCGTCTGCCGCGTTCAACGCGCACCACCTCGGGGATTATTTCGCCCGCCTTGCGGACCCAAACGTAGTCGCCGACTCGCAGATCCAGCTCGTCGATCTCATCCTGGTTATGGACGTTCGCCCGCCGCACGACGGTGCCCGCAAGATGCACAGGGTCAAAGACAGCAGTCGGCGTAAGGACCCCCGTACGTCCGACTGTGACCTCGATCTCGCGTACCTGAGTCAGCTTTTCCTCGGGGGGGAACTTGAAGGCGATCGCCCATTTGGGAGCCTTCGCCGTCACGCCGAGCAGCCGGCGCAGAGCGATGCCGTTGAGTTTGACGACGACGCCATCCGTGTCGATGGGGTGTTCGAAGCGCCTTTTCTCCCAGGCATCGAGGTAGGAGTATATCTCCGCCAGAGAGGAACACAGCAGGTCGGAACCTTGTGTCGGCAGCCCCAGCGCCGCGATCTCGTCAAGCATCTGCCGCTGGGTAGATATGCCGAATTTTTCCGGTTCGATTATCTGGTAGAGGTAAATTTTCAGCCTTCGCCGCGCGGTCTCCTGCGGGTCGAGGGTTCGCAAGCTGCCGGCCGCCGCGTTGCGCGGATTGGCGAAGAGGCCCTCGCCGCCCTCCTCACGGGCGGCGTTCAAGGCGGCGAAACCTTTTTTATCGATGCAGACCTCGCCGCGAACCTCGAAGCGTCCGGGCATAGGCTTCGCGAGCCGCAGGGGCAGGGTCTTGATCGTGCGGAGATTCGCCGTCACATCCTCGCCTATCTGTCCGTCGCCGCGCGTGGAGCCGCTGATGAAGAGGCCGTCCTCGTAGACGAGGGAGACGGCAAGCCCATCGATCTTTGGCTCACAGACGACCTCGGCCTTTTCGTCATCAAGCGCCTCGCAGAGTTTGGCATAAAAGGCCGCGAGCTCCGCGCGGTCAAGAGCGTTATCCAGACTCATCATCGGCGTCGCGTGCGCGACCTTCACAAAGCCCTCGCGAGGGCTCCCGCCGATCCTGTGCGTCGGAGAATCCGGCGTTATCAGCTCCGGATGCTCTTTCTCAATCTCCTGCAGTTCGCGCATGAGCCTGTCATACTGAAAATCCGAAATCTCCGGCGCGTCCTGCTCATAGTAGAGCCGCGCGTGGCGCTCAAGCTCGCCGCGCAGCTCCTCCGCTTTATTTTTCAGATTTTCAAATTCGTCCATGCCGCTCTTCCTTTTTGTTCTTAAAATGTAATAAATTGAGGCAGTTTTCGCTGATTATCAGCAGAAAATCAAAATCCGTGCCTGCGGGCGCGCCGCTTGCTTCGTTTATTCGGCGCCCTAGGCGTTAAACGACAAGCCTCGGCGCGGGGTGCGGGCGCATCTACAATCAATGCGCTGGCACCTCTAATCCGCCGCCTTCTAGTCTTTGGGTTTCATCGTGGGAAACAGGATAACGTCGCGGATGCTCTTGGAGTTCGTGAGCAGCATGACGGTACGGTCTATCCCCACG
>CAKSWL010000366.1 GCA_934511335.1 uncultured Cloacibacillus sp.
TTGTTAAACCTGAAAAAGAATCAACAGAGTGGTGCGAATTTTAGATAGTGTCGATAATAGAACTATGTTGTAATAGCTGGAAAAAGAAGGCGGGTTCTCCAATGGAAGAAGACTGCCACAGACATGACATAAGTATAGACAGTACGCCAAATATACGCCATCGTTTGTTGCAGCGGTATAGATTCGGTGTATAGCTCTTTGGGCGGAGATTTTGATTTGATCTATTGTCGACAATATCTAAAACCGAAAACCCCGCGCAAAACTAAAGTGAAACGGTCTTGTTGATTCCAGCCAGCGAGGCCGTTTTTTTTATCTCTATGCGTTAGCGGCTGCGTTTTTACAAAAATTTTCCGCACCGGTATAATTGCGATAGGCGGTGTGGCGGGTAAAATTTTGTGCGGCGTGCGGATAAGGGCACGCGGAACGGGGAAAGGTAATGCCGGAGTTGCCGGAGGTCGAAACGGTAAAACGAATTATTGAGCCGCAGATCAAAGGGCTGGGGATCACCGGGGCGACGGTACATGACCCGAAGGTCGTTGCACGCCCTTTGGCGGGTGATTTTTGCCGTGCGCTTGTGGGGCAGCGCATTTCAGGAATGGGGCGGAGGGGCAAGTTCCTTTCCGTGCATCTGGAGAGCGGCGACAGAATCGTTTTGCACCTCCGTATGACCGGCTCGCTGCTGCTGGCGCCGCCAGGCCATCCTTTGGAAAAACATACGCGGCTTATCATTCATTTGGATAATGGACAGGAGCTGCGCTTCGTGGATCTGCGCCGCTTTGGGCGCTTTTGGCTGATCCGGAGGGGCGAAGCGGATATGTTCAGCGGCGCTGACCGGCTCGGCCCCGAGCCGTCCAGCGCGAGATTTGACGCCTCTTATCTGAAGTCGGTCTTTGCGAAGAGAAGAAAAGCCGTCAAGAGCTGCCTGCTTGATCAGGAATTTGTCGCCGGCATCGGAAATATTTACGCCGATGAGAGCCTCTTTTTGGCTAAGATACGCCCCGAACGTCCCGCGGCGGAGCTTGCGGACGACGAGTGGGAACGGCTCGCGGCAGCGGTCAGAGAGGCGCTGCTGACCGGTATCGAAGAAAACAGAATGAGCGCAGAGGAGTATCTTGCCGGCAGGGGGCGCGGGTATCGCTTCCGTTATTTGAACGTATACGGCCGCGCGGGCGAACCCTGCCGCCGGTGCGGCGAACGGCTGCGCCGCACCGTGGTGGGCGGGCGCGGCAGCGTCTATTGCCCGAAGTGTCAGAAATAGAGGCCGCAAGATAAGAAGCATAGGGGCGCGGCGCTTTTGCCCTCACCTTGGTGGGCCGTTTCGCTTTTTTGCGCGCTGGTTTTCTTTCCCGTGCGTATTTTTATGTGGATATGAGGGAGAAAAAGCCTTATACTCTGTGAAAGATATAAAGATTTGGGAGGCCTGCAGCTTGACAGCAAACAGATATATAATCGCCGCGAAGAAGATTCGTACCAGCGTTATCCCGCTGGTGATCCTGCTCGCCTTTTTCGCCATGGTCTCTTGGCACATCATCAGGCCGCTCGCGATGCCGCTGATGTGGTCGATTCTCTTTTCTTATTTCGCCTATCCGATCTTTACCTTCCTGCACGAACGGCTCTTTCG
>CAKSWL010000367.1 GCA_934511335.1 uncultured Cloacibacillus sp.
TGGGCGCAGCCTACCTCGCGGGGCTTGCGGTAGGCTACTGGAAGACTAAGGAAGATGTGCTCAGCAACTGGGCCATCGACAACGAATTCAAGCCGGAGATGTGCCCAGAGAAGGCCGGCGAGCTTATCAAAGGCTGGAGAAAAGCAGTCAAGTGCTCATTTGGCTGGGCCAAGGATTAATCAGCAGCTTCAGCATACCTAATATTACAAACAGACAGGGGCACGGCAGGCTCGCAAAAAGGCGGGCCTGCCCTGTCCCGTTAAGACAGGCAGAACATCCACGCAACTGGAAGGGCATGATATAAATGTATGACGTCTTGATCATCGGAGGCGGCGTCGTGGGGTGCGCCGTCGCCCGTGAGCTTTCACGCTATCGCCTCAAAATCCTTCTGCTGGAGAAATCATCGGACATCTGCGCCGGCCAGAGCAGGGCGAATACCGCGATCATCCACGGCGGCTACGACGCCAAGCCGGGAACGCTCAAGGCGAAGTACAATGTCGCCGGCAACGCGATGTTCGACCGAGTCTGCTCGGAGCTGGAAGTTCCGTACAAATGGAACAGCTCGCTCGTCGTCTCTTTCAGCGGCGAGGACGACTCCAAGCTTGACGAACTGCTGGAACGCGGCAAAAAAAACGGCGTTCCCAAGCTTTCGATAATCGGCGCCGAAGAGATCCGGCGCAGGGAGCCGCACATCTCAAGGAAGGCCGTCAAAGCGCTGCTCGTGGAGACGGGAGGCATCGTCTGCCCCTACGGTCTTACGATCGCCTACGCGGAAAACGCCGCACGCAATGGGGTGACCTTTATCAGAGAGGCCGCCGTGACGGATGTAAAAAAAGAGAACGGCGCATGGCGCGTTGTGAGCCGGGGAGGGACCTTCCTCGCCTCCGCCGTGGTAAACTGCGCCGGCATCCATTCGGACGAGATCAACAATATGGTCTCCGAGGACAAGTTCCACATCACGCCGCGCCGCGGCGAGTATTATATCGTGGATAAAAAGTACGCCGGATATTTCAACGCCGCGATATTCCAGCTGCCCACAAAGATGGGAAAGGGCATCCTCGTAACCCCCACCGTGGACGGTACGCTGCTGGCCGGCCCCACCGCCGAGGATATCGAGGAACGCGACGATACGCGGACGACCCGCTTCGGCCTCGACAAGGTGCTGGAAGGAGCTTTAAAAACCTGGGAGGAGCTGCCCGCGCGCGCCTTCATCACAACCTTCGCGGGGATACGCGCCCACTGTGACAGGGACGATTTTATCCTCGGAGAGGCCCCCGACGCGGAATTGTTTTTCAACGCCGGCGGCGTCGAATCGCCGGGGCTCACCTCCGCTCCTGCGATCGGGTGTTATCTGGCCGAGCTGATCGCCGACAGGCTTTCAGCGGCGAAGAATCCCTCTTTTGACCCCTTGCGCCGCGCCATTCCCCCCTTCAGGGAGATGTCGAACGAGGAGCGGGCGCGCGCGATCGCGGCCAACCCCGACATCGCGGCGAAGGTCCGTGACGGCAAGGTCGCCGCGGCGGATATTGCCTTGAAAACAAAAAATCCCGACGCAAAGACGGCGGTAAAAAGAAACCCATACGGCTGGTTTTTGAGAAAAGACGGAT
>CAKSWL010000368.1 GCA_934511335.1 uncultured Cloacibacillus sp.
CCGAAGGACGAGTCGTCCACCCTGACCTTTTCAAGCTTCATGCCCAGGACATCGGAGACAATCTGCCGCCAGAGCATGCCCTTTGCGCCGCCGCCTATGAGGAAGATTCGCTGCTCTGGGACGAGATCCCCGACGCAGTCCCCGAAGAGCGGCAGATAGAGGAGCGCATGGACGAACTGCTGCGGAGGGTTCGGGGATGCCGGCTCACTCTGCGCGAGCTGCTTACCGACCGAAATCCGAAGACGCTGATCGTCACGTTGCTGGCGCTGCTGGAAATGTCGCGCTTAGGCATGGTGCATATCATACAGACGGAGACGCTTGGAGGTGTTGAGATTGCCGCGGATTGAAGAAGAGGAAAACATGGGGCTTCTCGAACGGCAGGTGGAGGCGCTGCTCTTTGTCTCGCCGCAGCCGGTATCTTCCGAGACGATGGCCGGCCACCTCGGGGTCTCGCCGGAGCGCGTAGACCGCGCCGTCGCCGCGATAAAGAACAGCTGCGCGAAGGGCCGCGGGCTGGCGGTACTGAACCTCGCGGGCGGCTGGCAGATGGCGACTGCGCCGGACTTAGCCGACACGGTGGAGAGCTTTTCGTCATATCTCTCGATGCAGCGCATCCGGCTCTCGCGTGCGGCGCTGGAGACCCTCGCGGTGATCGCCTACAACCAGCCGATCACGATGGCCGAGATCGAAGAGATTCGCTCGGTGCGCTGCGACCGCGTCGTAGAAACGCTGCTGAAAAACGGCCTCATCGACAGGCCGCGCCGCGAGAATAAACGGAAATCGCTGCGGCGCTACCGCACGACGAATAAATTTTTGGAAATATTCGGCCTTTCTGGCATCAGCGCGCTGCCGACGCTTGAAGAGCTGCGTGAAGAATATGAGGATGAAGAAGACCTCGCCGCGCCTGCCGCGGAGGACGGGGCCCTGGGCTGGGACGAGGAGATGAAGGAGAGCAATGAGTGAAGATAGCGTGCGCCTCAACAGATACCTTGCGATGTGCGGCGCGGGGGCTCGCCGTAAGGTTGAAGAGTATATCACCGCGGGGCGGGTGAAACTAAACGGTGTTACCGTAAGCGAACCGGGACGCCAAGTCTTTCCGGGCGACAAAGTGGAGCTTGACGGCCGCGCGGTTTCGCCCGTCGAACAGCGTTATCTCATCTTCAACAAACCTCGGGGCATCCTCTCCGCCGTAGAAGATTCGCGCGAACGCACGGTGATCGATATCCTGCCGCCGGAGCTGGACCGCTTCCGCCTCTTCCCCGTCGGGCGGCTCGACCGCGACAGCGAAGGGCTGATTATCCTTACGAACGACGGGGCATTCTCACAGGAGCTGATCCACCCGCGCGGCGGCTTCACAAAAACCTACGAGGTGGAGCTGCGCCGGCCGCTGGACGAAGGACGCCTGATCCGCTGGGTACAGGGCGTGCAGACGGAGGAGCGCTTTTTAAAGCCGCTCTCGGTGCGCCGCCTTGCGCGCCCCCCCCTCCAGTGCTGGTTTGAAGTGGTGCTTGGCGAGGGCATTAAGCGCGAGATACGCCTTATGGCGCGTGCGCTCGACAACGACGTCCGCCGTCTCCTGCGC
>CAKSWL010000369.1 GCA_934511335.1 uncultured Cloacibacillus sp.
ACGACAGATAAAGAGACGGAAATGTTCGGCGAAGATTTTGGACGCCTCAACTTTGACAAAGGAACCTCCGGCGATACCGGCGAGGCTTTGCGGGTGAAATGGCGCGAGCTCGCCGTCGCCGGTAAGAATAATCGAAAGATAACGCTTTACATCCCATCAAAGGAGGATGCCGGAGAAGAGACGGCGGCGGGGCTGTCGGCGGATAAAAATAGCGAAAAAAAACGACGGGGAAAGTGACGGGCGGCCCTTCTTCGCGCGCGGCGGAGGGAGGCGCGCCGCATACGGCCTTTTCGTTCGCGCGGGGCGCGGGAAGAGTTCTTGTGGACCTTATAGATCAGAGAGCAGCATGAATTAGGAGTGGTAAATGATGCACAATAAGCAAAGATTTCTTTATCCATTATTTCTGGCGGCGGCCATCTCTATCTCCGTCTGCGCCGCCCTCCCGGCCGCCGAGCCCGACCAGGAGGAGCTGAACCTGATCCAGGCGGCGCATGAGATGCGCGCGGCCGGACGCGTACAGCTCAACTTCAAAGACCTTGAGATGGCGAAGTTCATCCGCTTCATGTCAGAGCTGCTCGGCGAGAACATCCTTGTGAATCCCGGGGTGGCGGGCAAAGTCTCGGTAGTCTCGCCTAAGGCCGTCACGCTCAAAGAGGCGCGGCAGGTGATGCTCTCCGTGCTTGAGATGAACAACCTTTCGATACAGGATATGGAGGGCTATTCAAAGGTGGTGCCGCTATCCAGCGGCGCTACGGCCAGCAATTTGGTCGTCAAGGGCGACCAGAGCGTCGATCCTAGCGATACGGTCATGGTGCAGCTGGTGCCTTTAAGCTATGTCAAAGCCGGATATGTCGTCTCGCCGCTTAAGACGGCGATCCCGCAGATACAGGTCTCCCCGATCGGCAACGGCAGCTCCGTGCTGCTTGTCGGCAAGGCCGCGCTGCTCTCCCGCGCCGTGGGCGTCATCCGCGCCATCGACGCCCCCGACAGCATCAGGACGATCAAGGTCTGCCCGCTTCAGTACGCGAACGCGAAGCTGTTGGAGACGCAGCTCAACGCGATCGCCAAAGACGCCTCCTCAAAGCTCGCCGGCATGCTCTCGGTCTCTGACGAACGCACCAAGCGGATAATCATCATCGGCAGCAGTCAGAACATCCGTGAGGCGGAACGCATCATCAAATCCATCGACGTCCCCTCGCGCACTGAGAACTTCCACGTCTACCGGCTGAAAAACGCCGACGCGAAGATGGTGGCGGAGCAGCTCTCCCAGATACTCGCCGCCGCCGCGAAGCTGTCGCCGGATCCCAAAGGGGCGATGCCATCGACGGTCGTCCCCGACCTGCCGACGAACAGCCTCGTCTTCACCGCCTCGCAAGAGCAGTATAATTCCCTCAAAGCTATACTTGAACAGCTTGATACGCAGCCGAAGCAGGTGCTGCTGCGCGGTATGATCGCCGAGGTCAGCCTCAACAAGCTCAACAGCGCCGGCATCGATTGGGCGGCCTGGGGCGGCGACATATTTGGCAGCATCGTCGGCGCCGGCAATATACAACTTGGTAATAC
>CAKSWL010000370.1 GCA_934511335.1 uncultured Cloacibacillus sp.
ATTTGCAATGCTGGAGCGGCAGCCAAACGCCCGGCTGTCGGGTGGTGTGGACGCCGGATTGTTAGAGCCATGGCACGTTGAGCTGTTCGCAGCGGCGAAGATTAGCGAAGCTTTTTTCTCATACGATGCGCCGGAAGGCTGGGGACAGCTCGTCAAAGCGGCGGAAATATTGAAGGCGAATAGCTGGTACACGCCCCATAAGGCGCGGTGTTACGTGCTATGCGGCTACCCCGGCGACACGATCGATGCCGCCGAGAAGCGGTGCGAAGATACCCTGCGGCTTGGCTTTTATCCATTCGCTATGTTTTACCGGGACACAGAGGGGCGGCAGATCAAGAGCAAGAAGTGGGGGGATTTTCAGCGGCGCTGGACAAAGCCCGCGATTATCTACACAACATGGAGAAAAATGAGGGAGAGCAAAGCATGACGAACCGCAAAGAGTATGGAGGCGATGTAGATGCCTGATTTTGATATCCCCGGTCTCGGACGCGCGCGTCAGGCCCTGACGGCGCTTGCGAAATCTCCGCGTAGCACACATGGGTTGACAGCGATAAAAAAGAGCATAACAAAGGCGCTGTATACCGAAATAAGAGCCGCCCGGCTCGCCGGGTATTCCTGGGCTTCGATAAACAAAGCCATATGTGACAGCGGCCTGCAGCCGCGGCTCTCGGAGAAGCTCCTTGCGGAGCTTTTTAGAGAAGTAGATAAGGAATATGAACGGGAAACCGGCGTAAAGGCCTTGCTGAAAGACAATCCATGCGGCGACAGAAGGAAGATGCATGACAAGGGCTGAAAAGATCAGGAATGCAGACATGGCGGAGATGGCGCGGGAGCTCAAGCCGCTGTACTGCGACAGTTGCCCGAGGTTGGAGCAGATGGGCTGTCCCAACATGAACATGGACAACTCATGTTGGGCTCTGATCCTTGACTGGCTTAAGCGGGAGGTCCCGGAAATATGAGCAATCCGTACAGTTATCACGCCTCTGACGGGCATGAGTATTTCGTGCGGCGCATCATGAAGCTGCCGAACTTTTATGGCATCTACGACGAAAAGGGGCACCGGATAGACAGCGCAAAGCCAAACTCCATCGGCTTTAAAACGGCCGAGGAGGCGCAGGAGCTGCTGGACAAGCTGGCTGCAGAAAGAGGGTGGCAAAGGCATGATCGATTCGAAAGAGACGACGGAAGGCAAAATTCATTTAATGCTCTTCCTGCAGGTTTTAAAAAGAGCGCAGGAAAAAGCCGGTATCCGGATAGACGGCAATGAAAAAACATTCTGCTGCGATCTTATCGCGTCAGAGATCGAGCTGTTGATAGATAAGCTCCACGTGACGACCCAAAGGGTAAATTTTTATCGGGAGCGATACGAAAGAATGTCGATGTTTCTTGCCGCGGCGGACGGCCTGCGCTGCAAGATGCTGGACTGGGAGGAGAAAAGATGACCGAACAAACAAAAATACTACCGGACGAAGAAAACGTCGCAGAAGCAAACATCGGTCCCGAAGACGGCTATATAAGCGACGGACGCGGCGGCTTCTGGTTCGCGTT
>CAKSWL010000371.1 GCA_934511335.1 uncultured Cloacibacillus sp.
TCTCCCCGATGACGAAGCTGCATCAGTACGGCATTATGAGTGCCCCGACGATGTCGCAGTACGCGGCAATCGAAGCAGAGGACCTCGACGCCCGGCACGGTATTGATATTTGCCACATTAGCACGGCGTCTTGTCGGCTCAAAGGTCGACTCGGCGGGGTCAAAAAGTTTGTCGGCCTCAGGGAAGGCCGCGTGCAGCGCCTCATCCAGCGAGACGGAAAAGCCATCGGCCGCGCGGCAGGCGTTGATCCCCAGGTTCGGCACGCTCGCGTGCACCTGTTTCCCCTCCACTGTGAATTCCATCCAGCAGATGCTCTTCTCTGCGATTTCCACAAAGTCGGCCTCTTCCGTTCCCATGTCGGGGACGACGACCAGGTCGTCCTTATCAAAAAGCCCCTTCTTGATAAGATACTTTATCCCGTGTGTGCTGCCCACCTCTTCGTCGGCGACGAAGGCCAGGCAGACCTCGTATTCCGGTGTGAGGCCCAGCTCTTTGACGGCATAGAGCGCGTACAGCGAGGCGGCGACCTCCTGCCCATTGTCATTAACGCCGCGTCCGTAGATGCGCCCGTCCTTGACGACGGCCTTGAAGGGGTCCGTCTCCCAGAGAGAACGTTCACCCTCCGGCACGACGTCGGTATGCGCCACGATCCAGAGGCGGCGCTTCGTCTTCCCGGGGAAACGAACGACGATATTCGGACGCTCGCCGCCGGCGGCGTGCGGGTCCGCAGAGGAGTAGACCGTCACGTCGTCAAAGCCAAGTTCTTTTATCTTCTTCAAGAGGTACTGCGCCTTGTGAAACTCTCCCTCGCCGCCGTCAAGCGGGCTGATCGCCGGATAGGAGATCATCTCGCCGAGAGTCTCCACCATCTGCGGCTCAAGCGACTCGATTTTTGTAAAAAGTTCTTTATCCACCACGACACCCCTTTTCTATATTTTAAGGACAAAAATTACATTCACCACCATTTTATACCACAAGAATGTTTTTTTACAGCGCCAATGATAAAGGATCAGGCACATATAGATAAAAACACAGGGCGGGGCGCCCTGCGTTGAGTCCCTTCACATTTGAGACGCCGGCGGCGTTTCTTACAGAGCGGCCCGCGCCCCCGCCCTTACCGCAGCGATAGTATTCTCCACCGCTTCGTCGCTCATCCCCGTACTCAGGCCGAACATCACGGCGCGGGAAAGAAGCGACTCGGCCTGCGCCATCGTCTTTGGCGCGTATGAGGGGGTGACGCTGCCGAAGTATTCCTTCTCACCCATCTCCTCAAGGGCCCGCCAATGTTTGGCGTAGTGCCAGGTGTTGTCGGCGATTATCGCGCAGCCGGACGCCGCCTGAAACTTCTTCGCCGCCTCCGCGGTGGGCAGCATGAAGATCACGTGAGTCGCGGTGTCGCCCGCCGCGTCGTGCATGGGGCGCGGCACGAGCCCCGCCGCGACGCCGGCGTCGACGATCCTTGTCTTGGCGGCGCGCAGCGCCGCCAGCGCCCGCGGCATCTTCGCCCGCGCGAC
>CAKSWL010000372.1 GCA_934511335.1 uncultured Cloacibacillus sp.
CATGCGGTCTCTGAAATAGAGCAGATAGGCGCTCACTGCGAAAAACAATACAAAAAGCGAGGCGATATCCGTCCAGGAAAAGATTCCCGCCACCGCGACCGCCGCCGCGGTGCCGGCGCAGATCACAAGATTCATTTTATAAGGCCAGCGTCCGAACTCGTTCAGGCCGAGAAAGGAGGCCACCAACACCGCCGTAAAAAAGGCAAATACATCAAAGACGCAGCTGAAAGCGGAGCCAGCCGCGAGAAAGACGAGCCAAAGCACCGAGGGCCAGAACCGGCGCGGCCGGAATACGGGGCGCGCTCTGCCTCTACCATTTTTCAAAGTGAAGCTCCCCTCCGTCAAGGGTCATGATCCTGATCCCCTCGTCGTCAAGCAGCGCGGCACTCTCCGGGTCCCTGCCTTTGGGTATCGTCGTGGAGCCCGGATTGAGAAAAATCACGCCGTTCTCGCGCACGAGCGAAGCGACATGCGTGTGGCCTGATATCGCAAGATCCGCCTTGTTGCAGAGCGCCATCTCGCGCAGCAGCGGGAAGTTGTCTCCGTGCATCATCAGAACTTTTTTGCCGCGCCATACGAGCGAGACGTACTTCTCCACCCGCGGTTCGAGCACCATGCGGTCTACGGCGGCGTCGCAGTTGCCCTCGGCGATCAGCACGCTCCCGCCCTCCCGCTGAAAACCGTTGATCGCCTCCAGCAGATCCGCGGGGGTGTAGCCTCCGGGAATGCTGTTGCGCGGGCCGTGGTAAAGCACGTCGCCGGCGTGCAGCACCGTCTTCACCTCGGGGCCGAACAGCGAAAGAGCCTTTTCCCACGCGGGGAAACTGCCATGCGTGTCGGAGAGGACTCCTATTTTTTTATCATCTATCGCAACAACGGACATAAAAAATCCATCCCTTCTCTCAGAGCACTGATTTATATTATAATTCACAGCGGCATGAAAGACATACCGTCAAGGAGGCAATTTCTATGAATCTCGATATAAAAAATCTTGAAGACCAGGATATGAAACAGCTTGTAAAGTCCCTCGAACTCGTTTCGGCGCGCATCTTCGACTCGGTTGTCAGGGTGAGCCAGCTCGCGTCCGCAAACACCCCGGAGATGCAGCAGCTCTTTTCACAGTGGGTGGACTGCCTCGGCGACATGCTGATAAACGCGGTCGAAAAAGAAGGTACGCTCTATCCCGACGAGCTGGCGCAGAGCATCGGCATCACTCCCGCGACCGTCATCTCCCTCGCGCTCACGCTGCACAGAGAAGGAAAAATAAAGATAACGGAAATCAAAGCCGAGCCGGCGGCCGGCGGCAACACGGAAATCTGCGGCTGCATGAAGGGGTGACGGGTGAGAGCTGAAAGAGGCGGCGAGCCGGCCTTATGGCCGTTTGCTTTGCATAATCAGCCTTGGGGCGCGGCGCGGTGCGAATAATAATCGACGCCGACGCCTGCCCGCGCGGAGCGTTCAAGGCCGCCGCGCGGCTCGCGCGCCAGACGGGCGCGGAGCTGATTACCGT